>VBCZ01000355.1:0-39221 GCA_005889025.1 Betaproteobacteria bacterium | reverse complement strand
TCGAGCAGGTGGATCCAGTACAGCATCAGGAAGATCGGAATGATGAGCGTCATCGCCGGGAAGGCGTGGAGCACGAGCAGCCCCTGGAGGAAGGCGTTGCGCCCACGGAAAGCAAAGCGCGAGATGTAGTAGCCGGCCAGCGACGCCACCGTGAGGATGATCACCGTCTGCGACACGGCCAGCGCGAGCGAGTTGAAGAAGGCGGTCCACACAGACGGAAACTGCGCGCCCGACGTTGCCTTCGAGCGCAGCTCTTCGACGAAATCGGCGCGCCACAGGAAGCGGAAATTGTTGAGGTGCAGGCGTTCGCCGATCAGTGCCACGAGCAGCGTCCCGGCAATCGCGAGCATGACGAGCCCGGTCGCGAGCCGCAGTCCCCGCGACGCCACCGACATGTGGACGAGGCTGTAGACGAGAACTGCGGGAACGATCACTGCACAGGCCGTCCACAGGACATCGCTCCCAACGCCGCCGGTCCGCGCGGTGAAGGCGATCACGACCATCCAGAAGTACGGCAGGATGATCGGTACGGAAACGACCACGAGGAACGCGAACAACGCCGATTGCCCGCTGAACCGCGTGCGCCAGGTGCGGCGAGCAAGCGCCTGCCAATCGGTGCGCACTGCGGGCGCTTCAGCGACGATCGCGTGGTTGGTCGCCATCAATGCACCTCGATCCGCGGTGGCTGTAGCAGCCGCTGCATGTCCATCAACCGCCACAGGGCAAGCGCCGCCACCACGCCGATCACAACCAAGATCAGCGAGAGCGCCGCGCCATACGCGTATTCGCCGCTCTCGAACGCACGCCGATAGGCGTAGAGCGAGAAGACAGTGGTGTCGTAGAACGGACCGCCGGCCGTGATGAGCAGGATGTACTCGAAGCTCACCAGCAGCGAGAGCGACTGGTGGATGGTCATGTAGGAGATCGGCCAGCGCAGCGCGGGCAGCGTGACGTGACGCACGATGGCAAGCGATCCCGCGCCGTCGACGCGGGCGGCGTGGAACAGGTGCTCCGGAATCGAGCGGATCGCAGAGGTGAAGATGAGCATGCCGAGCGAGGCGCCGATGAATCCGTTGGCCAGGATGATCACCAGCAGCGGGTGGTTGTTGCGCAGATCGATCGGCGGCATGTCGAAGACATGCACGACGATCTGATTGAGCAGGCCGCGCTCGTTCGGGTCGACCACCCACAGCCACAGCAGCGCATACACGACCGACGGACTCATCCGGGGAAGCAGCCACACCGCGCGAAAGAACGCGCCGAGCCGCTGGGGCACGGCCGTGGTGACCAGCGCCAGCAGCAGCGCGAAGGTGACGTTGAAGACCCCGAGCGTGGTTACGACGAAGATGAACGTGATGCCAAGCGCGCCGAGCAGGCGTGTGTCACGCGTGACCATTCGCTCGAAATTCTCGAGCGTGAGCTTGCCGACTGCCAGCGTGCGGCCCATGTCGGTGAATGCAAGGACAAGGTCGATGACGACGGGCGCGACAAAGAACACGGCCAGCAGCACCAGCGCGGGCCCGAGGAACAGGGCGAAGTTGAACCGCTGTCGTCGCAGCTGAGCACGCGCGAAGTCGGGCATGGCGAAGTCGTGGCCGCCCCGGACGCAGGGAGAGACTTTCTTAAGCCTCTTCCCGGTCCCTGGGCGTACCGACGTTCTAGTTCTTGATGACCACGTCCTTGCCGAGCTCGTTCCCAAGCTCGTCGACGACGAAATCCGCCGCCGCTTGTGCGGTAAGGCGGCCGGTTTCGACCCCCTGGATACCCTTGAAGATGACCGCGTTATACTGGCCGATCTTCGGGTGGTTCGGCATGAAGCCCGCGTATTTCAGCATCGGCGTCGCCGCCACCAGCGCCCATCCTTTATCCACGACCTCCGGCATCGACTGCTCGCCGTAGTTGATGGGGGTGTGGTTCGTCGTCACCGAATGGCGCATGTTGGGGATCGGCTGGCTGGCGAGCGCCACGATGTACGCGGCCAGGTCCTTGTTCTTCGATTTCGCCGACACGGCGTACGCGATCGGGTGCGACAAATTGGATGGCTTGCCGCCCTTCTTTCCGGCCGGCGCGTTGATCCATGTGATCTTGCGCTGGTAGTCGTCCTTGCCTTTCAGGTTCCACGCTTTCGTCTGGTCGGTGACGCGCCAGACCCCGTGAAAGAAGGCCAGCGCCTCTTCCTTCGCAAACGAAGCCTGCTCGATGGCGTCCCACGACATCGACGTGTTGGTCGCGGAGAGCGCTTTCTTGTCGACGCAGTATTTTACCCAAGTGAAGAAATCCTTGAGCGCGGTCTTCGAGGCCTGCAGCTTGGCCGCCTCCTTGTCATAGGGGACGAGGCCGAAGCTCTCCGTCAGCATCTGGAAGTCGGGGCCCGCATTGGGCCGGTGCAGGATGCCGTATTTCACGACGCCCTTCTGCACCGCCTGGCCCGCGAGATCGCACAGGTCGTATGCGGTGAATTCCCCGGCGTCTACCTTGGCGGGCAGCGCAGCAATCTCCTTGTCGGTCTTGCCTAACTTGCGGAGCTTGTCGTTGTTCAGGAAATACATCCGGACCTCGGAGTCCTGGGGTACGGCATACCGCGCGCCCTTGTAGCTCACCGACTGCCAGAGCGGCCCGATGATGTCGCCGTAGAGCTCCGGGTTTTTGTTGATGTGATCCTCGAGATTCAACGCATAGCCCGCTTCCGCGAAAGCGCCTGTCCACTCGTGCGCCAGAACGAAGATGTCCGGCCCCTTGTCGACCGCGAACGCTTTCAAAAGGTCGAGAGCGTCGTCGTCATAACCCTTCGCGTTCGTCTCGTTGAGCTCGATCTTGACGCGCTTGTCGGTGCCGGCCGCCGTGAGGAACTTGTTGAGGGTATCGCCTGCGGTAACGAGATTCCCCGCGCGCAAGGGTCCGGAACGATCCGCGCGCGCCCAGACCTTGATCACCACTTCCTCGGCCGCTGCCGAGGTAAAGGTGGTGCAGAACAAGACGCCGGCGACCATTGCCGATAGTGCGATTTTCCCATTCATCATGATGCCTCCGGTTTAGCGCGGTCCGTCGCCGCGCTGCTGATAAGTCCGGCGCGATTACCGCGCCATCCACTGCCTGCCTTCATATTGTGCTGTTCTCTTGTGCCTAGAAGTCATTTGCCGCCAGTTCGTGCGTCGTTGCGGCGCGGGTTGCATGCCTGTCCACGATGCGTCGCAGGATGGCGGGCGTGTTGGTGCAGATTGCGTCAGGGCAAAGCGCAACCAGGGCCCGCAATTCGCTTTCGCGCTCCTCGTGCCAGAGCGTGACGATGAAACCCGCTTTTCGAAGCAGGCCTATCGCGGCCGCGTCGAGCAGCCGATGCGGCTGCGGGGACCGGGCTTCCCAGCACAGGTGCACGCCATCCGCATGGTAAGCCTGAACGAGTTGCAGCAGGTGCTCCGGCGCGACCACGCTGCCCATCATCAGTGACGTCCTGATCTGCGGCGTTCGCGCTTTCAGTGCCCTCAAAGCCGGCCCATGGAAGGCACCGATGACGATGCGATCACACCAGGGACTCGAGGCCACCAAGTTACCGATCGGCACCGCGAAATCCGGATCCTTGACCTCCACCAGCAGACCGATGTTCGCGCCCGGCGCCCAGGCGAGCAGATCGGCAAGGCGCACCGAGCCCGCCTCCATCGCGTCGATCTCGGCGGCGGTGACTTCCGCGACCAATCGATCGCCGATGGCCAGATCATGCCGGATTACCAGCACGCCATCGCGTGTACCCTGGACGTCGCACTCGATCGCATCGGCGCCTTCGGCAACCGCCGCTTTGAACGCTGCCCAGCTGTTCTCGGCATGCGCCACACTGCTGCCTCGATGGGCGACGACTTGCGGTCGGATCAAAGGACCTCCACGCTGGCAGCTGACGCCGCTGCGCCGCGCCACCTTGGTCGGACGGCGCTCACGTCGACTTCTCCTGCGCCGCGAGACCGCGAACTGTCATGCGCCTGACCAGACTCGCCGGCACCGTAAAGACGGCGTGCGGTGTTTCTGGATTTTCGGCGCGCCGCCGTATGACCTGCATCACTTGGTCGGTCAGCAGCCGCACGGGCTGCCGGAAGGTGGTGAGCTGATAGGCGCTCCAGGCGGCCTGCGGGATATCATCGAAGCCGATCACCGACAGATCGTCCGGTACGCGCCGACCGCGATCGAGACGAGCGGCGTCGAGAAAGCCGAGTGCGATGAGATCGGTAACGCAGAACGCACCGTCGATCGCGTCTTCGGCGAGCATCACCAGCGCGGCCTCGCGCCCGGTCGAGTAATCGGTGGGGCCTTGCCGCCAGATACGCACCGGGACGCGCCCCTGCATTGCCCGTTTGCAGAACGCGTCGAGGCGCCCTTCGAGGCTCGCGGTCCGCGCTCCGCTCGACACAACGGCGAGATGTCGGCAGCCTGCGGCAAGCAGATGCTCGGCAGCCGCTCGGCCGCCGGCCGCGTGATCGGTGACCACGGTGTCGACCGCCAAACCCGGCATGGGCTTGTTGACGAGGATCACCGGCACGCCGTTGCTTAAGGCTTCCCTGACGATGCGCGAGGGCGGCGTGCCATTCATCACCACGATCGCGCAAACGCGATACTCCAACACGCGCGCGATCAGGGCGCCCATGTCGTGTTCCGCATTCGAGGCGTTGAGCAACATGCATTGGAAGCCATCGGCAAGCAGAGTCGCCGAAAGCATGGCGAGGATCTCGGCGTGGAAGGGCTGGTGGATATCGGCGCCGACCAAGCCCACGATATTGGACGCGCGCGGACTTCGTTCGACACGCTCGCACCCGGCGTAAAAGTGCGCGACACGGCCGAACGCGACACGCCGGCCCGTTCGGCAACGTCGGCGGCGGTGACGAACGAACCGCGGATACGCTCCTGACTCATCGCCAGCGGCCCCAAACCTGGGTTATGCACACGTGTGCAATGAGTCTACTCCCACTTTGCACGCGCGTGCAATCGGCGGCGCATTTTCCGGACGGCGGCATGTTCAAGACCAGTTTTTTAGCCGCTTTGATGCGTGGGGACGCGGGCGGACTTGGCCGTTAACCGGTCGCGAACAGCGACTCGTCGGCTTCGTCCCGCGACTCGTCGCGCTCGCGCGCGAGGTGCGACAGATAGTCGGAGGTGACATCGCCGGTCACATAGTAGCCATCGAAGCATGACGCTTCGAATTCCTTCAGGGTCGGGTTCGCGGCACGCACGGCACGCTTGAGCGCTTCGAGGTCCTGGTAGATCAGGAGATCCGCGCCGATTTCCTGCGCGATCTCGGCCTCCGTGCGGCCGGTCGCGACGAGCTCGCGCGGGGTCGGCATGTCGATGCCGTATACGTTGGGATAGCGCACCGGCGGGCTCGCCGACGCGAAATATACCTTGCGCGCGCCCGCTTCGCGCGCCATCTGCACGATCTCGCGGCTGGTGGTGCCGCGCACGATCGAATCATCGACCAGCAGCACGACCTGGTCCTTGAATTCCATGCCGATGGGATTGAGCTTCTGCCGGACGGTTTTTCTGCGGATGGCCTGGCCCGGCATGATGAACGTCCGGCCGATGTAGCGGTTCTTGACGAAGCCTTCGCGGTACTTGAGCCCCAGGCTGTTGGCGAGCTGCAGCGCCGAGGGACGGCTCGAATCGGGAATGGGAATGACGACGTCGATGTCCTGCGCCGCGGGGATGCCGGCGATCTTCTTGGCAAGCTCGCCGCCCATGTTGAGCCGCGCCTCGTACACCGAGGTGCCGTCGATCACCGAATCGGGACGCGCGAGATAGACGAACTCGAATATGCACGGATTGAGCTGCGGATTCTCGGCGCATTGCCGCGCATGGAATCGTCCCGCCTGGTCGACGAAAATCGCTTCACCCGGGGCAACATCGCGAAGCACCTGGAACCCCAGCGGCTCGATGGCGACCGATTCGCTGGCGATCACGTACTCGGTTCCGCCCATGGCCTCGTTGACGCCGATGATCAGGGGTCGAATGCCGAAAGGGTCGCGGAATGCGACCAAGCCGTAGCCCGCGATCATCGCCACGATCGCATAGGCGCCTCGGCAGCGCTTATGCACGGCGGCAACCGCGGTGAAGATGGCGTTGGCATCGAGCCTGGCGTGGTGCGCAGCGCGCTCGAGCTCGAGCGCGAAGACGTTGAGCAGCACTTCGGAATCGGAATTGGTATTGACGTGCCGAAAATCGAGCTGGAAGAGTTCGCGCTTCAGCGCATCGCTGTTGGTCAAATTGCCGTTGTGCGCGAGCGTGATGCCGAACGGCGAGTTGACGTAAAACGGTTGCGACTCGAGCTCCGACGACGCCGATCCCGCGGTGGGATAGCGGCAGTGGCCGATGCCGGCGTTACCCGTTAGCTCGCGCATGTTGCGGGTTCGGAACACGTCACGCACGTAACCGGGCGCCTTGTACATGTGGAACACGGGGCCTTCGCTGGTCACGATGCCGGCCGCGTCCTGGCCGCGGTGCTGCAACAGCAGCAGCCCGTCGTACAACAGTTGGTTGACCGGCGTGTGGATGACAGCGCCGACGATTCCGCACATTTGTTAGGTCCCAGCCTGCAAAAGCGTTGCCTGTTCCACCGCAGCTTGTTTGACCGGCTTAGTCCGAGTGCGCTCTGCCGGACGATAATCCAGCCGAGCGCGCATTGCCTGCGGCAGCCAGAAATCAGCACTGCTATGACAACAATAAGCACGCCGCGTGCCATTCCCAGCAATGCTCCTAATATGCGGTCGAGAAAGCCAAGACCAATAGCCCGGATCATCCTTGCCAGGAGCCACCCTATCAGCGTCCCCAGAACGAGTATGCCGACGAGAATCAAGGCGAATGCCGCGATATATCGAGCCGTCGGGCTCCCGCCGAATTCGGGAAGCATCTCGGCGATAGAGGACGAATAGTGGATCGCGAGCACCACGGCCGCGACCCAGGCGACAAGAGACATCACGACGCGCACGAATCCACGCCAGAACGCGAGCGCCGTCGACAGTCCGACCACAGCGATCGTCATCACGTCGAACGCCGTCACTTCGACGCGAACGTCATCTTGCAGCCGCCACGATACCGTCGTAACCCGCGGCTTTCAGCTTTGCGAGCGCCGCGTCTGCTGTCTCGCGCGATGCATACGGACCGACGCGCACGCGTTGCATCGCCCCCTGCGGCGTCGCAAAAGTCTCGGTATAGCCGGGATAGCCGCCGGCCTTGAGCCGGGAGGCGAGATCGGATGCCGCCTTGACATCGGCAAGCGCCGCGACCTGAACGACAAATGCGCCGCCGGCACCGGGCTCCGATTTGCTTTCCGGGGAATCGGCCTTCGCTTGCGTCGTGGCGGACTTGGTCGCATCGACGTCCGTCGCGGTTTCGCTCGCCGGCGATTGCGGGCTCGTCTGCTCAGCGGGCCGTTGCTGGAGATCCTTGGCGGGCCGCTTGGATGTCGCATCCGCCTTCGAGTCGACAGCGGCAGGCTCCGGCAGCGCCTTCCTTTCGCGCTTGCCATCGCCGCTCTTCGCGTCGGACGTTTTTGCCGGCACCGATGACAAGGGGTTGACGAATTTTCCGCTGTCGATCGGCGGGATCTGAATCGAAACATCGTCGCCGAGCGGCTTGGGGTCGCTTTCCAGCAAGAGGGGAAGAATCACCGCAGCTGCAAGCGCGAGCACGACTGCGCCGACGAGACGGCGCCGCGCGCGCCGTTTCAGCTCGTCGACCGCAGGGTCCGAAGCGTCGGGACGTGTGTACATGGATCAGAGTGCACCGGCGGACCTCTGAGCGAGTGCCGCGGCCACAGTGAGGAACGAGCCGAAAACAATGATTCTATCAGCTTCGCCCGACGCACCACGCGCGGCAAGGTATGCATCGCCCGCATCCTCGAATTCGCGAATTGCCGCGGAGGCGACACCCGCCGACTCGAGCCTCTCGCGCAAGCGTTGCGCCGTCGCGCCGCGGGGTGACGGCAGGGTGGCCACGTGCCAATCGTCGACGCGTCCTTTGACCACGGCGATGATTCGATCGATGTCCTTGTCCGCCATGACGCCGAAGACCGCGCGCGTCTGCCGATGAAACCCCATCGCGGCGAGCCCCTCGGACAAGACTCGTGCCGACTGCGGGTTGTGCGCCACATCGAGCACGGTCACGGGACGGCCGGGAAGCACCTGGAAGCGGCCCGGAAGCTCGACGCTGACCAGCGCCTCGCGAATTGCACCCATGCCGACGGGCAAGCGTTCGCGCAGAGCGTCGAGCGCGGTCAGCGCGGTCGCCGCGTTCGCGAGTTGATACACGCCGCGCAATGCAGGATGCGGCAAACCATGGCGCGCTCCTCCCGGGCCCCAGTAACTCCATT
Organism: Betaproteobacteria bacterium; assembly: GCA_005889025.1. GTDB lineage: Bacteria > Pseudomonadota > Gammaproteobacteria > Burkholderiales > Casimicrobiaceae > PALSA-1003. The sequence continues at coordinate 30,877 of VBCZ01000355.1, read as the reverse complement.
GATGGTCCTTCGCATCGAAGTCGTAGTCGACTCCGATGCGAAGCAGCTTTGCACCCATCGACGCGGCGAACGCGAGAACGCTCTGCGGAGGGTCGCGTTCGCCGCAGACGGCAGTGCGTCCGGCACGAAAAATCCCGGCTTTTTCACGACCGATTTCGTCACGTGTCGCGCCGAGGTAGTCGACGTGATCGATATCGATGGTCGTGACGACGGCGACATCGGCGTCGACAATGTTGACAGCATCGAGCCGGCCCCCGAGCCCGACCTCGACCACCAGCGCGTCGAGCCGGGCATGCGCGAACAGCCATAGCGCGGCAAGCGTGCCGAACTCGAAATACGTGAGCGCGGTATCGCCGCGTGCGGCCTCGACGGCCGCGAACGCCGTGCATAAAGCGTCGTCGGAGGCATCGACGCCGTCAAGACGTACACGCTCGTTGTAGCGCAGCAAGTGCGGCGAGGTGTAGGTCCCGACGCGGTATCCGGCACAGCGCAGCATTCGATCGAGCATAGCACAGGTCGACCCCTTGCCGTTGGTGCCCGCCACCGTCGCGATCGGGCACGCGAGCTCGACGCCGAGACGCTCGTAGACCGCGCGTACGCGATCGAGCCCCATGGCGATCGCCTTGGGGTGCAGCGTCTCGAGATAGGCGAGCCAGCCGGAGAGCGTCACGGACGTCGCGGCGCTTTCCAGCGCCCGATCAGGCGGAAGTAAGCGGTTGCCGTTGCAACAGTGTCAGCAGCTTCGGCAGTGCGTCGCACAACTCCCGGCGATCGACGATCATGTCGATGGCACCCTTTTCGAGCAGGAATTCGGCGCGTTGAAATCCTTCCGGCAACTTTTCGCGCACCGTCTGCTCGATAACGCGGGGACCCGCGAAGCCGATCAGCGCGCCGGGCTCGGCGATGATGATGTCGCCGAGCATGGCGAAGCTAGCGGAAACGCCGCCCATGGTGGGATCGGTAAGAATCGATACGAATGGCAAGCGCGCCATGGTGAGCTCCTGCAGGACGGCGGTCGTCTTCGCCATCTGAAACAGCGAGCTCACACCCTCTTGCATGCGCGCGCCGCCGCTCGACGTAAGGCAGACGTAGGGGATGCGGTTTTCGTACGCGACACGCACGCCGCGCACGAAGCGCTCTCCGACCACCGATCCCATCGAGCCGCCCATGAAATCGAATTCGAACACCGCGATCACCAGCGGCGCCGAACGAATGCTTCCCTGCATGACGACCAGCGCATCGGTCTCGCCGGTTTCCTCCAGCGCCGCGGAAAGCCGCTCGGGATACTTTCGGGTGTCCCTGAATTTCAGGCTGTCGATCGGAAGGACCTCGGAGCCGATCTCGTATCGGCCGTCCGGATCCAGAAGCTGCTCGATGCGCTCGCGTGCGGAGACGCGGCCGTGGTGCCCGCACTTGGGGCATACGTTGAGATTCTTCTCCAGATCCGTGCGGTACAGAACCGTTTCGCACGACGGACACTTGACCCAGAGACCCTCCGGGACCGCCTTCTTGTTTATGCCGGGCGTGGCCTTGATTCGCGGTGGCAGCAATTTTTGCAACCAGCTCATCGTCTTTTCCCTCGCTGCACTAGGCAGCGCGCTTGGTCACGGTGTCGACGGCGTTGCGAATCGTCGCCAACCACGCGCCGGCGCGGGCGGATGCCTCCTCCGGCGTTCCGCCCTCGATTTCCTGGATGATGCGGCTGCCGATCACCACCGCGTCGGCGTGCGCGGCGATCGCCTGCGCCCCCGCAGCGTCGCGAATGCCGAAGCCGACGCCGATCGGAAGCGCCACGTGCTTGCGTATTTCGGCAAGCTTGGCGATGACATCCGTGGTGTCGAGGTGCGCCGCGCCGGTCACTCCCTTGAGCGAGACGTAATATACATATCCGCGCGCGAGTCGGGCAACGGCCATGATGCGCGAGGTCGGCGTGGTCGGCGCAAGAAGAAAGACCGTGGCGATTGCCCGTTCGGCCATCGACGCCGCGAATTCCGACGCCTCCTCGGGCGGATAGTCCACGACGATCGCGCCGTCGACGCCCGCCTCGCGCGCGCGATCCGCGAATCGGGCGAGGCCCATGGATTCGATGGGATTGGCGTAACCCATGAGAACGACCGGCGTCGCGGAATCCTCCTTGCGAAACGCAGCGACCATCTCCAGCACTTGCTTCAGGCCAACACCGCGCGCGAGAGCGCGCTCGGAAGCGCGCTGGATCACGGGGCCGTCGGCCATCGGATCCGAAAAAGGTACGCCGAGCTCGATGACGTCGGCGCCGGCCGCCGCAAGCGCTCGCATGAGCGGCGCCGTCGCGCCCCCCGATGGGTCTCCCGCCGTGATGTAGGGAATGAGCCCGGCGCGGCCGGCAGCCCGAAGCCTGGCAAAAGTGGCATCGATGCGGTTCACGGCAACAATCCGTGTCCGACGTCGACGTCTCCAGGACGCAGGATCGCCGTTGTCAAAGCTTCATGCCCGTTCGTTCGGCAACCGTGTTCATATCCTTGTCGCCACGGCCGGAGAGGTTGACGAGCAGGACCTTTTCGCGCGGCAGCGTCGGCGCGATTTGTGCCGCATAAGCGAGGGCGTGCGCCGACTCGAGCGCCGGAATAATGCCCTCGATGCGGCAACATTCGCCGAACGCCTTGAGCGCGAGCTCATCGGTGATCGAGACGTATTCCGCGCGCCCGAGGTCCTTGAGCCAGGCGTGCTCCGGGCCGACGCCGGGATAGTCCAGGCCCGCGGACACCGAGTGCGTCTCCAGGATTTGACCGTCCTCGTTCTGCAGCAGATACGTTCGGTTGCCGTGCAGAACGCCGGGGCGGCCCGCGCCGAGCGACGCGGAATGGCGGCCGGTGGCAATGCCTTCGCCTGCCGCCTCTACACCGACCAGCCGGATATCTTCGTGCGCGAGATAGGGATAGAAAATACCCATCGCATTCGACCCTCCGCCGACGCACGCGATGATCACATCCGGCTGGCGGCCGATCATCTTCGGCATCTGCCACAGACATTCCTTGCCGATCACGCTCTGAAAATCGCGGACCATCATCGGATAGGGATGCGGGCCGGCGACGGTGCCGATGATGTAGAACGTGTTTTCCACGTTCGTGACCCAATCGCGCATCGCCTCGTTCAGCGCATCTTTCAACGTCCTGGAGCCCGATTCGACGGGAACGACTTCCGCGCCGAGGAGCTTCATGCGGAAAACGTTTTGCGCCTGCCGCTTGATGTCCTCCGATCCCATATACACGACGCACTGCATGCCGAATCGCGCCGCCACCGTCGCGGCCGCGACGCCGTGCTGCCCCGCGCCGGTCTCGGCGATGATGCGCGGCTTGCCGAGCCTCTTTGCAAGGAGCGCCTGGCCGATGCAATTGTTGATCTTGTGCGCGCCGGTATGGTTGAGATCTTCGCGCTTGAAGTAGAGCTGTGCGCCGCCGAGGATCCCGGACCAGCGCCGCGCATGGTAGATCGGACTGGGGCGGCCGACGTAATGCTCGAGCTCGTCATCGAACTCGGCGATAAAGTCCGGATCGCTCCGAAAGCGCGCGTATTGCTCGCGCAGCTCATCGAGCGCGCGAATCAGCGTTTCCGCGACAAAGACGCCCCCGTAGGGGCCGAAATGGCCGCGAGCGTCAGGAAGATCGTACATCTGCATCTTGAACCTCTCGGATGAATGCGGCGATCTTCGCCGCATCCTTGACCCCCCGGCGTCGTTTGCCGTCTTCCCCGACAGCCTCGACGCCGCTGGACACGTCGACACCCCACGGCCGCACCCGGCGAATGGCGTCGCCGACATTTTGCGGCGTGAGACCGCCGGACAGGATCACCGGACGCGGCAAGTTTGTCGGCAGCGCATTCCAGTCGAAGCTGGTTCCGGTGCCGCCCGGCAAGCCACCCGGCTCGAACGCGTCGAACAACAAGCCGAGCGCATCGGCGTAGCGCGACGCGTAGTGTAGCAAATCGACTCCCGCTTTCACGTGCACGGCCTTGATGTACGGCCGCCCGAAGCTTGCGCACATCTCGGGCGATTCGTCGCCGTGGAATTGAAGTATATCCAGCGGCACATCTGTCAGCGCAGCCCGAACAGCGTCGGGCTGCGGATCCACGAAGAGTCCGACGACGGTCACGAATGCGGGAAGCGCCGCGGCGATTTTTCTCGCCTGCTCGAGGCCGATGTGACGCGGCGTCCCTGCCCAGAACACCAGACCGATCGCGTCGGCGCCCTCGCGGGCCGCCGCCACGCCGTCTTCGGCACGCGTGATGCCGCAAATCTTAACGCGCGTTCGCATGCTGTCCGGGCGTGAAAGCCAAGGGCGGCAACGGCGCCAAGGTCGCGGGAAGATTCCACCGAACCGGATAGTCGACCCCGGTGAGGTAGAGTCCCGCGCTTGAAAACGTCGGCGCCGCGCGAGTGCGATCGCGTCCCGCGACAAGCTCCGCGATCCAGCTCGGAGGCTTTCTGCCGTTCCCGACGTAAACCAGCGAACCGACGATGTTTCGTATCATGTGGTGAAGGAACCCATCGGCATGGAAATCGAAGCGGACCATGCTTCCCTCGTGGGCCTGACACTCGGCGGCGCGGAACGCGGAGAAATCACGTTTGCCGTACAGCGCCTCGGCAGCCTCCCGCATCGCTTCCACGGACAACGGCAGATGGTACCAGCCAACCTTTCCGCTGCGCAGCGCCGGTCGCACCGGGCAATCGACGAGCAGGTACGTGTAGTGCCGGCCCGTCGCGGAAAAGCGCGCATGAAATTCAACGCTGACGGGCATCGCCCAGAGCACGGCTATCGCGTCCGGAAGCAGCGCGTTCACGCCACGCACCCACGCGCTGTCGGGACGGAGCGCATCGGTATCGAAATGAGCGATTTGCATCGTCGCGTGCACGCCGGAATCGGTGCGGCCTGCGCCGATCGCTGACACGGGCGCATTCGCGATCTGCGCGAGCGCCTTTTCGACAGCGTCCTGCACGCCGCTGCCATCGGCCTGTGATTGCCATCCGTGAAAGGATGCGCCGTCGTATTCGAGTCCGAGTGCGATGCGCATCCCAGCGGCCGGCGCGGGCGTCAGGAGAAAAGGAAAAGGCGGCGGATCCGCGATCCGCCGCCCCTGAGAAGGTCGAAGTACGTAGTCGCGAGCTTAGGCGAGCTTGGACAGCAGCCCCTGCGCCTCACCCTTTTGCTGGTCGTCGCCCTCGTGCAGAACTTCCTGAAGGATTTCGCGCGCGCCTTCGACATCGCCCATTTCCTGGTACGCCTTGGCGAGGTCGAGCTTGGTCGCCGCGTCGTGCCATTGACCGTCGAGCACGGAAGGTGTCGGATCTTCGAAAGTCGAGCGTTGCGGATCGAACGCGAGATCGAGCTTGTCGAGCTCGATCGCGGCAGCAGGTCGCGCCAGCTGCGGCGCAGGTGAGCTCGAAGCCGCGAGCGCGGGCTCGGGCGCAGCGCGGGCGTTTGCGCCGGGCTTGGCCGTCGCCGGTGCGGGCTTGTCAGGCGCATCGAGCTTGAAGTCGAGGTCGAATCTCGGGATGGATTCAGGATCGAAGGAAAACGTTTCGTACCTCTTGGCCGGCGCCGGTTCGCCGCGTGCCGGCGTCACGCCGGCGCCTGTTCCTGGCTTGGCCGAAACCGCAGTCTTCGAATCGTCGAACCCGGCTCGGGCGGCTTCCGGCGAGGCTCGAGTAGATTTTGCCACTTGTTCCGCCGCGCCCGCCAGAATCGCAGCCGGTGTCTTGGGTTCCGCAGCGCCCGACGTGGGCGAGACCGAAATATCATCGTCGAGCGTGAAATCGAGCGGCTTGCCGGAATGTGGCTCCGGCTTGAGCTGGGGCGGCACCGAAAAAACCTGCGTATCCCTGGACTCAGCCGCATCGCCCGCGACGGGCGCGGCGGTTGCCGCAAAAGCCGCGCCGCCGGCTTCGGCAAACAATGGATTGGTGGGATCGAGCTGGCGGCCGAGCGCCATCGCTTTCTGCCACGTTTCGCCTCGTCCGCCGGACACCGAATACAACTCGCTCGCGACGGTTTCGAATGCCGACGGCTTGTTGTGCTGCGCGTGAATTTCGAGAAGCTTGAGATAAATCTCCTGGCGCTTCGGATCTTTTTTCAGCGCATCCTTGAGAATTTCTTCCGCTTGCGCATCGCGACCATACGCGAGATAGACCTCGGCCTCGGCGATGGGGTCGACTTCGTCGGTATCGATGTTGCCGAGCCCTTCGCGGCTGAAGTCGCTGGCAAGCGAGTTGTCTCCCGTATTGACCACGCCTCCGCCAGTCGAGCCGAAAACCGTGTTGGTCTTGATGTCGGTGCCGGAGATGATGCTGTCTTCGAACTTGGTCGTCTTGCGGCGGCGCGCGGCGATGATGCCCGCGATGCCCGCAAGCACGATCAGCGCTCCGCCACCGATGGCCCACGTGGGCGTGTTGCCGAAAAGGTCGTCTATGAACGATGGCTCAGCGGGCTTTTTCGCGGGCGTGGTTGTCTTTGCAAGCGGCGGCGTCGACGTGTCCGGACCCTTGACCACGGGCGCGACGGCGGATGTCGCGGGCGTCGACGTGTCAGGACCCTTGACCGCCGGCGCAACGGCAGGTGTGGGCGGCATCGAGTCGGGCGCCTTGGTTTCGGGCGCTTTTGCTTCCGGTGTAGCGGGGACCGAGGGCGATGGCGCTACAGGCGCTGTCGTCGCGGACGGTGTGACTGCAGGCGGTATGGCGGAGGCAACCTTGGGCGCTTCCGTCTTGGCCGGCTCGGCTTTGGGCGCTTCTGTCTTGGCAGCCGCGACCTTTGGCTGCTCGATTTTGGCCGGCGAAACGCTCTTGCCCGCGGCAGTGTCGGCGCGAGCTTGCAACTCGGCCAGGGTTTGATTGCGCAGCTCCGCCGCTTTTTGCAGATCTCTTACCGCCTTTTCCAGCTCGGCAACGCGCGCGTTCGCTTCGCGCAGCGCTTTGTCCTTCGCAACCGAGTCTTCCACTTGGGCCGCACCTGCGGCGGCGCCTTTTCCGGATTCGCGCGAAACACGAAGCTGATCCTTGCCCGGCTGCGCAGCGCTTGCCTGATCCTGGACCGCGGTGGTGATCCTTCCGCCCGCGGCCGGAGTCGAGCCGGTCGCAGCGCTTGCGGGCGCGCCTGCCGCGACTCGGTCGCGATACGCGCGCCAATCGGCAGCCTGCATTTTCACCATCTGCGTCGCTTCGGGCGGCGCGACCGCAGCGATTTGATCGCCCTGCGGAACGGTGATGATTTGTCCGCTGCGCAGGCGATTCATGTTGCCGCCATCGAACGCGCTTTCGTTGCTGCGGAACAACGCGACCAGCATTTGTTCGAGGCTGACATTATCGGGCTTGTATTCGCCTGCGATCTTGGACAAGGTGTCGCCGCGCTTGACGGTGTACGTTCCGCCCACAGGCGCCGTGCCGGGCGTCGCAGTGGTGCCGGGCGTTGTCCCGGCAGACTCGACGGGACGGGCGGCCGGACGTCCGGAACGCGCAGGCGGCGATGCCGCTTCCGCGCGCGGCGGTCGTACAGGCTCGGCGGCTGCCTGCATTTCTGCTGTGCCTGGCGGATCGAGCAGGAATGTGTAATCCCGGACTACCCGCCCGGTCGCCCAGCTGAGCTCGACGATCAAGTCGAGATACGGCTCGTTCACCGCTTGAGGCGAAGTGACTTTCAAATACGGAATATTGTTCGGACCTTGCTCAACGGAAACGCGCGCCCTCGCCAGCGCACCGACATATTGCACGCTGTTATCGCGATAAACCGACGGATCGGCGATACGCGCTCGCAACGAATCAAGTTCTCCTTGTTGAGCTGAAGTGAGCTCGATCTTCGCCGAAAGCGGTTGTCCGAGGCTGGATTGCACGGTGAGCTTGCCGAGACCCAGCGCAAGCGCCGGCATGGCAAGCGTGAGAACGCCCGCCAAAACGCCGCCGGTGATATATGGTTTTACTCGCATGCTGACCTCAAATGCTGATAGCCTAAGCTAAACTAGCATCATGGAGTTAGCGGTGCAAGCTAAACCTCGGTATTAGCTTGAGTTTTTTGCTAAAACAAAACCGCGTCGCCGAGCCGACAGGACGAGTCCCGCGATCGCCGTGAACCGGCCACAATATCTTGTGCAATGGAAGAATGTATTACACAGGAAGACCGGGTGTTGTAAGCAAGTCGCCGGACAACCGCAGCACTCGGCTGTCCGTTAGCGCTAGCGCATAAAACCGGGAAAAAAGAACGGCGAGCGACCTAAGCAAAGCGGCGCTGTCATATCGCACAGCGACGCCCATGAAGCGCGCACAACGACGCCCACACAAGCGCTAGCGCCGGAGCAATATTCGCAGCATCCGTCGCAGAGGCTCCGCCGCGCCCCAGAGCAGCTGGTCGCCGACGGTGAACGCCGCGAGAAAATCGTCGCCGATGGCGAGCTTGCGCAGCCGGCCGATCGGTATCTCCAGCTTGCCTGTGACGGCCGCGGGCGTAAGCTCGCGCATGCTCGCGTCCCGCGTGTTCGGCACGACGCGCACCCACTCGTTCGCCCCGGCGAGAATCTTCTCGATCTGCGCCAGCGGGACCTTGCGGCGCAGTTTTATGGTGAGCGCCTGGCTGTGGCAGCGCATCGCGCCGACACGCACACAGATCGACTCGACTGCGATGGGCCTGTCCTGCCGACCGAGTATCTTGTTGGTTTCCGCGCCGCCTTTCCACTCTTCCCTGCTCACGCCGTCGCCCATGTCCTCGGCGATCCACGGAATCAGGCTGCCTGCGAGCGGCACCTCGAAATGCTTGGTGGGGAACCGCTCGTCGCGCAGAATGCCGGCCACTTCGCGGTCGATATCGAGTATCGATGACGCGGGATCGTCGAGCAGATCCTTCGCGGCGAGGTGCGCTTCGCCCATCTGCTGGAGGAGCTCTCGCATGTTTTGCGCTCCCGCGCCTGACGCCGACTGATACGTCATGCACGTCAGCCATTCGACGAGATCGTGCTGCAACAATCCTGCGATGGCCATCATCATCAAAGAGACCGTGCAATTGCCGCCGATGTAGTTCTTGACACCTTTGTCGAGCGCCTGGTCGATGACATCGCGGTTGACCGGATCGAGCACGATGACCGCATCGTCGGCCATGCGAAGCGTGGACGCCGCATCGATCCAGTAGCCGTTCCATCCCCCGGAACGCAGCTTGCCGTGCATGCTTCGCGTCCAGTCGCCCCCCTGGCACGTGACGATGGCGTCGAGTCCGGCGAACGCTTCGGGATTCGACGCATCTTTCAGCGGATCGCTGTTCCTGCCGATCGCCGGACCTTGACCGCCGGCGCGCGAGGTCGAGAAAAATACCGGCTCGATCAGCTCGAAGTCGCTTTCTTCGAGCATGCGCTGCACCAGCACGGATCCAACCATGCCCCGCCATCCGACAAAACCTACGCGCATCATCTTTGCTTCCTTCCCTCCGGCCTGCGACTTTATTCCTGCGCGGCGGAGACAAACGCCGGGTGCAGTCTCGCCATCATGTAAGCGTCGATATATCGGCCGTCGCGAAACGCGTACGCACGGCACGTGCCTTCCATCGCAAATCCAAACTTGCGATACAGCGCGATCCCCGCGAGGTTGTCGCAGTAGACCCACAGCTCGAGGCGCTGGAAATTGAGCCAGCCATCGGCGAGCTCGATTGCCGCTTTCACGAGCTCGCTGCCGATGCCTTGGCCGTGCCGGTCGTCGCGGACGGCAACGCCGATAGTCCCGACATGGCGACGCCGCGGCGACTTCGAGACGTTGTGCAGCCCGAGATTGCCGACGACTTCGCCGGCGATAGTCGCCACCAGCAGATAGTCGTCGGTCGGAAAATCCGCAATGCGTTTGCGCCACATTTCCACCGACCCGTAGGGAATCTGAAGCGTGCCGGCAATCGCCTTTGCGCCGCTGAAGGTCGAGTGGATCGCTTCCGCATCCGCGAGCTCGGCGCGGCGAATGACGACAGGGTGGCCGGAGACGCTCATCTAGCTCGTTCCCTTATGTTCCCGTACACCGCGCCGACAACCGCGTCGCCCATCTCGCGCGTGCCGATCACCCGCTCGCCCGGCAGAGCGATATCCGCCGTGCGCAAGCCCTGGCCAAGCACTTTGCGCACCGCCTGCTCGATTCGTTCGGCGACGTCGGCGCGGCCGAAGGTGTAGCGAAACATCATCGCCAGCGACAGAATCGTCGCCAGCGGGTTGGCCTTGTTTTGTCCTGCGATATCGGGCGCCGAGCCGTGGATCGGCTCGTAGAGACCCTTGCGGTTCGCGTCGAGCGATGCGGAGGGAAGCATTCCGATCGAACCGGCGAGCATCGATGCTTCGTCGGACAGAATGTCGCCGAACAGGTTGCCGGTGACGATGACATCGAATTGCCGGGGATCGCGGACGAGCTGCATCGCGGCGTTGTCAACGTACATGTGCGAAAGCTGCACGTCGGGATGGTCCTTGCCCACCGCCGTCACGACTTCTCGCCACAGTATCGACGTATCGAGCACGTTGGCCTTGTCGACCGAACAAAGTTTCTTTTGGCGCTTCCTTGCGATCTCGAAACCGACTTGGGCGATGCGGCGGATTTCCGAGTCGCTGTAATGCATGGTATCGAAGCCCTCCGTCTCGCCGGCGGCGTTGGTGCGCCGGCCGCGCGGCGCGCCGAAGTAGATATCGCCGGTGAGCTCGCGCACGATCATCACGTCGAGCCCGGCAACCACTTCGGGCTTCAGCGACGACGCTCTCTCGAGCTCGGGATACGAAAGCGCGGGGCGCAGGTTCGCGAACAAGCCCAGAGCCTTGCGGATGGCGAGCAGCCCCTGCTCTGGGCGGGATTCGCGTGGGAGCGCGTCATATCGGGGCCCGCCGACCGCCCCGAGCATCACGGCATCGGCGCGCCGCGCAAGCGAGAGCGTCGCATCGGGCATCGGCTCGATCGGCAGCCCGTCGCGGCGAAGACGCTCCAGCAGCTTCGCCGCTTCGGCGATGATTTCCCGGCCGATGCCGTCTCCGGGAAGCAACGCGATTTTCACCGGCGCCTCGCGGCAGGCGCCGAAGCGCACAGGACGCCTTCGGTGATTCTTGGTCGGTGTCCTGGTGTCTTCGCCTTCGATGCGCTTAGAACAGCCACGGTTGCTCGGCTTTGCGCTTTTCCTCGAAAGCGCGAATCTCGTCCGCATGCTTCAACGTGAGGCCGATGTCGTCGAGACCGTTCAGCATGCAATGCTTGCGAAACGGGTCGACATCAAAGCTGAACACGCTGCTGCCGTCCGGGGTCGCTACCGTCTGCCGCTCGAGATCGATCGTGAGCTTGAATCCGGGAAAAGCCGCGGTCTGGTGGAACAGGCTATCGACCTCGGATTCGCTGAGCACGATCGGCAACAATCCGTTCTTGAAACAGTTATTGAAGAAAATGTCGGCGAACGACGGCGCGATGATCGACCGGAATCCGTAGTCGCCGAGCGCCCAGGGAGCGTGCTCGCGCGAGCTGCCGCAACCGAAATTGCGCCGTGCGAGAAGGACCTGCGCGCCTTGATAGCGAGGCTCGTTCAGCGCGAAGTCAGGATTCGGTCGACGCTCGGCCGTATTCTTGCCCGTTTCATCGTGATCGAGATAGCGCCATGCGTCGAACAGGTTGGGCCCGAAGCCCGATCGACGGACCGACTTCAGGAACTGCTTGGGAATGATGGCGTCGGTGTCGACATTGGCGCGATCGAGCGGCGCCACCAAGCCGGTCAGAGTGCGAAACGCTTGCATGCGCAGCGCTCTAGCGCAGCCGGCGAACGTCGACGAAATGACCTGCGATGCCCGCCGCTGCAGCCATCGCCGGGCTGACCAGATGCGTGCGTCCTCCGGTGCCCTGCCGCCCCTCGAAATTGCGGTTCGACGTCGATGCGCACCGTTCGCCGGGCTCGAGCCTGTCATCGTTCATCGCCAGACACATCGAGCAGCCGGGCTCGCGCCACTCGAATCCCGCGGCGGTGAATATGCGGTCGAGGCCTTCGCGTTCCGCCTGCGTCTTTACCGGCCCCGAGCCCGGCACGACCATCGCAACACTGACGTTATCGGCCTTGCGCCGTCCCGCGACCACAGCCGCGGCTGCCCGCAAATCCTCGATGCGTGAATTCGTGCACGAGCCGATAAAGACCTTGTCGATGCGGATGTCGGTCATCGCCGTGTTGGGCGCGAGCCCCATATAGCTCAAGGCGCGCTCGATGCCTTCGCGCCGCACGGGATCCTTTTCCTTGTCGGGATCGGGGACGCGGCCTTCGATAGTGGTGACCATCTCCGGAGACGTCCCCCACGTCACTTGCGGCGCGATGGAAGCCGCGGCCAGCGTGACCGTGCGGTCGAAAACTGCATCGGGGTCGGAGGTGAGCGTGCGCCAGAACGCCACCGCGCGGTCCCACAGCTCGCCTTTGGGCGCAAGCGTCCGGTCCTTCAGGTAGTCGATGGTCACCTCGTCGACCGCTACCATCCCCGCGCGCGCACCCGCTTCGATGGACATGTTGCAAATGGTCATCCGTCCTTCCATCGACAGCGCACGGATGGTCGAGCCCTGGAATTCGATAGCGTGGCCACTGCCGCCCGCGGTCCCTATCTTGCCGATCACCGCCAAAGCGACATCTTTCGCGGTGCAGCCGAAGGGCAGCTCGCCCTCGACCAGCACGCGCATGGACTTCGCTTTCTTGGTCAACAGGCATTGCGTGGCGAGGACGTGCTCCACTTCGGACGTGCCGATGCCGAAAGCGAGACAGCCGAAGGCGCCGTGCGTGCTGGTGTGCGAATCGCCGCATACCACGGTCATGCCGGGAAGCGTCGCGCCGGATTCGGGGCCGATGACGTGGACGATCCCCTGCCGCTTGTCGCGAAAAGGGAAATACGCCTTGGCGCCATGCTCCCGAATATTCGCGTCGAGCACGTCGACCTGAATGCGCGAGGTCGGATCGGTGATCCCCTGATCCCAGTGCTGCGTCGGGGTGTTGTGATCGGCCGTGGCGACGATCGAGCTGACCCGCCAGGGTTTGCGCCCGGCGAGCTTGAGGCCCTCGAACGCCTGTGGACTCGTCACTTCGTGAACAAGATGGCGATCGACATACAGGAGCGCCGTCCCGTCAGTTTCAGAGCGGACGACGTGGCTGTCCCACAATTTGTCGTACAGCGTGCGGGCGGTCATGGAAATCCGATGGGGGATTTCGGCGAAGCCAAATGGTGATTATTGCATAGCAGCAATGCCCCCGCCACTCGGCAGAGGATCGGACGGTCCCTGTGGTTGGAGCGCCGCGGTCTACTGCTTCGAGCGGCGCGCTTCGATCAAGCCCTCGATGCGAGCGGCCAAATTCTTCGAAAGGCAATCGAGCGAAAGCGCCGGCGTCGATCGCAACCAGGTCAGCTGCCGCTTGGCAAGCTGTCGCGTTGCCGCGATGCCGCGCTCGCGCAGCGTGGATAGGTCGGCAGAGCCTTCTAGGACGTTCCACACCTGGCGATAGCCGACGCAGCGCATCGACGGCATCGAGCGATCGAGTCGGTAGCGATGCCGCAATGCGCGCACCTCGCCGACAAGTCCGCGTTCGAGCATCTCGTCGAAGCGCGCGGCAATTCTGCGATGGAGCTCGCTCCTGTCCGAAGGGACCAATGCAATCGCGAGGAACTCGGGCGCATCGGCCGCTGCGCGCGTTCCCTGCAGCTGCGACATCGGTATGCCACTGACACGATAGACCTCGAGCGCGCGCTGGATGCGCTGCGCGTCGGTCGGCTTGAGGCGCGACGCGGTGCCAGGATCGACGTGCGCGAGCTCACGGTACAGCGCCGGCCAGCCGTTCTGCGCCGCGCGGGCATCGATCTCCGCTCGCACCCGCGGGTCGGCTTGCGGCAACGCCGACAAGCCATCTCTGAGCGCCTTGAAATAGAGCATGGTCCCGCCGACCAGCAGCGGGACGCGGCCGCGCGCCTGTATGTCCGCAACGGCGCGCAGCGCATCGGTTCGAAATCGTGCCGCCGAATACGACTGGTCCGGGTCGATGAGATCGACGAGATGGTGCGAAACCCGAGCGCGCAGGCTCGCGTCGGGCTTTGCCGTTCCGATATCCATGCCGCGATAGACCTGCGCCGAATCGACGCTGATGATCTCGACGGGCAGGCGGGCGGCGAGCTCGACCGCGACCGCGCTCTTGCCTGACGCGGTGGGACCCATCAACAGAATCGGCGGCAACAAGAGAGCGGGAACGCAGTCGAGGCTGAAATGCGACAGTTTCTGGCTACCGGCCGCGCATGAACAGGCGGTCCAGGTCGCCCAGCGTAAGCTGATACCACGTCGGGCGGCCGTGATTGCACTGCCCCGCACGCTCGGTTTCTTCCATCTCGCGGAGCAGCCCGTTCATTTCGCGCACCGTCAGGCTGCGGTGCGCACGGACTGCGCCGTGACACGCCATGGTCGAGAGAAGCTCGTCGCGCTGCGCGGTGAGCACGCTGCTGCCGCCGTATTCGCGGATGTCCGCCAGCACCGCGCGCGCAAGCGTCACCGTATCAGCGTCCGAGAGCATCGCCGGCACGCCGCGCACGGCGAGCGTCGACGGGCCGAGCGCCGACATCGAAAACCCCAGCGCGGACAGGAACGCCTCGTTCTCATCCGCTGCGGCGACATCGATCGGGTCTGCTGCAAAGCTTATCGGGACCAGCAACGGCAGCGACTGATCGAGCGCGGTCTTCAGACGCTCGTAGAGTATGCGTTCGTGCGCGGCGTGCATGTCGACGAGCACCAGCCCGTCGCGGTTCTGCGCCAGGACGAAGATGCCGTGCAACTGCGCCAAGGCAAAACCGAGTGGATGGTCGTCGTCGTTGGGCAGGTCCGGACCGTCCGGTGAAGCTGCACGCTCGCCGAACAAGCGGGCATAGAACGCCGCGGGCTCCGTTGCGGACAGCGCCATCGAAGCCTGCGCTGCGAGCGGGCGGCCCCGCCAGTCCAATGTGACTCGCGCATCCGAGGATGGCATGAGGGGCGGCACCCTGGCCGCGGCAACCCCAAGCCGTTCCGCCGCCGACACTGCCGGCTGCTCCGCCGCAGTGGATGCAAGGCCCTTTTCGACGGCGTGGCGAACGAATTGATGCACCGCGCCGGTGTCACGGAAACGCACCTCGGCTTTCGCGGGGTGGACATTGACGTCCACTGCGCGCGGTTCCATGCTGAGCCACAGCGCGTACGCAGGCGCTCGTTCGTGATGGAGGACGTCGCGGTATGCCTCGCGCAACGCATGGGCGAGCACGCGATCGCGCACGAAACGGCCGTTGACGAAAAAGTATTGCACGTCGCGCGCGCTCGTGGCGTACGCCGGTCGGACGACCCATCCGGCGAGCGAAATTCCCAAAGCGTGCTCATCGAGGTGCGCCGCCTGCAACGCGAATGCATCGCCGAGAAGCGCGTCGACGCGCGCGCGCCGGCCCTGCCCGAGCAGGCGGTGCCGCACGCTGCCGTTGTGCTGCAGCGTGAACCCGGCATCGGGATGCGAGAGCGCGATCCGGCGGAACGATTCCTCGCAGTGTCCGTACTCGGTCGCCTCGGTGCGCAGGAACTTGCGCCGCGCCGGCGTGTTGAAGTAAAGCTCCTGCACCGTTACCGTCGTGCCGCTGGCGAGCGCCGCCGGCTGGGGCACGGCGACTTCGCCGCCTTCCACTTCGATGCGCCACGCGTGCGGCTTGCCCCGGGAGCGGGAAGTAAGCGAAAGCCGCGATACCGCGGCGATGCTGGCGAGCGCCTCGCCGCGAAAGCCCAGCGTCGCGATGCCCTCGAGGTCGCCGGCCGTGGCGATTTTCGACGTCGCGTGGCGCGCCACCGCGAGGCGCAGATCTTCGCGCTCGATGCCGTCGCCGTCATCGGCGACGCGAATCAGCTTGATACCGCCGCCTCCGAGGTCGATATCGACCTGCGCAGCCCCGGCATCGAGACTGTTTTCCAGCAACTCCTTCAGCGCCGCCGCCGGCCGTTCGACGACTTCGCCTGCGGCGATCTGGTTGATCAGCTGATCCGGAAGAGAATGAATGGCCATCGGGTGAAATTGCAAAGGCTTGCTACGGGGGGGACGGTCACGACGGCACGAGCCCTCGCGCCCAGTGTGCGTAGACGTCGTCGGCGACGAGAGAGAGCTCCTGCAAGCGGACGTCGAGATCGTCGAAGATGTCGGCCCGGCTCTGCGTACCGCCGGTGGAGCGCGCCGGAAGTTCGTCGGCGCCGGATCGACACCAGGTCTCGACCATCTCCCGGGTCATTTCGATATGACACTGGAAGCCGAGGTGCTTGCCGAACATATACGCCTGTTCCGGGTTGAAGCGATTGGTCAGCACGCGCTTGGCCCCTTGCGGCAGGCCGAATACGTCGTGGTGCCACTGAAACGTCCGGAAGCGCTGCCGCCGCCCGAACAGCGCGGCGCCGGCGGGGTCGCTCACCTCCACCTCGCCCCATCCGATTTCCGGCGTAGCGGTCCTTCGCACGTGCGCGCCCAACGCCTTGGCAAGAATCTGTCCGCCGAGACAATGTCCGATCACGGGCACATCGGCATTGACCGCGTCGCGCAGCAAAGCTATGAGTGGCTCGCTCCAGGGAAGCGCGTCGTTCGCGCTCATCGGTCCGCCCATCATGCCGACACCGGAGAAAGCGCGCGGATCCTCGGGAACCGCTTCCTTGCGATCGAGCGCGATCAGCTGCCAGCGAATCCCGTGCTTCCCGAGCCAGTCGGCGAAGTGCCCGGGTCCCTCGGTGGGAGAAAAGCGGAAGATGGCGACAGGTTTCATGCGAAGGCGTCGAGGCGGCGATCACGTTTGCCTGAACAAATAAAATCGCCGCGACGCAGGCATGTTCTCCTGACGACCTTTGAGGAGGGCAAATTGCTCTCCCACATTCTCGCGCACGACTCCGACAACCGCATCGACATGGAATTGTACCCCGGCGTAACTTGTCGGAAGCGGTCAGCGTTCGCTGCGAAAGCACGACGCTTGGATGCTTCAACAAGACGGGTTCGACATCAGCGCGCGTCGTTCGACCTCGACCGCTCGAACCGATCGACGACGAACACTGACACCGTCAACCTCCCCTGCGGCGATGCCTGGCGGCAGGCCGTGGTCGCGCGCTGCCGCCGACCACCTTGAACAGTCGCGTGTCGAACGGGTAACGCGCGATCGACACGATCTTGAGCGCGTCCGCATCCCGATGCGCGGGATTGATGAGGTAGTTCCATACCTTGGGTACGAGCGCGCTGGGCACACGCAGCAGCGGCGACGAGCGTCCGGCGAGCCACCGGTCGCCGATCTGCCGCGTCAGGTCTTCATCGCTTTGCCATTTCAGCGTCAGCGCATGCGGCGACACGGCATCTATCTGAAGCTTGTCGGGCACGTCGATCTCGAGCAACTGGTAGCCATCGGGAAGTGCGGCAAGGTTGGCGACGTCCAGGTGCGCGAGGATCTCCAGCAAGGCGCTCGCGGGATGCTCGGCGCAGTAGACGACCGGATGTCCTGCCGAATGCCAGCGCGCGGCGGTGCGCAAACCTCCTGCGCCGACGAGATCGCGATGGTTGCTGATACGCCAGATCTTCACGACAAGAACCGTCTGCGACGCGCTTGACGCACCGTCGGCGCGCGCGCCTCCTCGCAGTCATCTCAGTTGGCGATAGTCGCAGGCCATCTCAGGCGAAATAGCCTTCGTCCACCCGCAGCAGCGCTTCTTCGACCAGCCTTGCGCCGGCTTCGGAGACCATGAGCTCGAACGCGCTTTTGCCTGCGAACTGGCTGGCCGGCGCACTGAGCCAGACCAGCGCCTTGGTATGGTCCCCGAAAATGGTATCCGCCAAGGCGAGCAGCCGTGCCGCGCGGACCGCGCGATCCGATTCGTCGAGCGTCAGCCGCTCGCCCCGATGCTTGCGATGCGACAGCGTGCGCGGCGGAATGATGAACTCGAGGTAGCGCGCTGCGATCCCGGCGTCGATCAGCCGATAGATTGCCTCAGGAGCGACGCGCCGGGCAACGATCTCGGGGAGGTCGCGCTCGGCCTTCGGCACGCGCGGGAGCGCAAGCAGCTCGGCCAGCCGAGCAAGGGAGACCTTGCTCCCGCCTATATCGGCGTGGATCGGATGCGTAAGGACGGCGGGCATGGAATCAAAGTTCAAGCAGAATGCCTGAATGATACCGGCATTTTACCAGAAGTCAAGCTATTGCACGACGTGGACGTTCTGAACGTCAGGAAAGCAACCCGTGTCGCGGGCAGCGATCTGAAACACGAGGAATTGGGTCATCAGCTCCTTGGTGGGGGACTCCTCGACCGAGACCTGCAAGTCGGTGACCACGGCACGTTTGAAGCCGGCGTACGCGCCGGCCTTCGTTTTGGAGTTGAACTCGGTGCACATGCCATTCAGCTTAGGGCTGAGCTCCGCGCTTCGCACCTGTACTGAAGCGGGATCGTTCACGGACTGGTGGAGCTTGTCGGTGTATTTGCGAAGCGCCTCGGCTCGCTCGGCCTCCCGCTGTTGCGGCGTGACGACGGCGGTGGCCAGCGCGATTTGCGCCAGGTCGCGGTCGTGTTCCGCCGCGTCGCTCGCGATGCGCTCGCTCGCCTCGGCAGCCGCGGCGTCCCGCATTCGCCGGTCTTTCTCGCGCTCCTCCGCCCGCGATGCGGCGAGCGCTTTTTGCATGGACAGCCGACGTGCGGTCCCTTGCTCGTCGGCTGATTTGCCGCAGCCGCTCGAGCCGGATGCAGCCAGGAGCACCAACGCAAGCGCGAGCGCCAACCCGCGAGCGCGGGGTTCTCTCGGAAGAAAACGAACGCAGCGAAGGCCGGGCATGGGCGCGACCGCGCTTCCTAGTGCACCCACATGCCGGCGACTTTTTGGTTCTTCGCGGCCAGGGTCACGAGGTAGTCGTCCTTGCCATCGCGGAATTCCAGTTTCCAGACGTGAACCTCGTAGCCCTCCTG
Source organism: Betaproteobacteria bacterium (assembly GCA_005889025.1). Classification (GTDB taxonomy): domain Bacteria; phylum Pseudomonadota; class Gammaproteobacteria; order Burkholderiales; family Casimicrobiaceae; genus PALSA-1003. Next base: position 11,934 of record VBCZ01000355.1, on the reverse strand, counting down.
GTTCAAGCTGCCCCAATAGGTTGCGACATACCCCTGCTTGATGCGCGGACCCAGCTCGCGGTTGATGTCCTGCATCTGCCTGGTCATCCCGATTTTCGCCGATGGATCGGCTTGCGCGACAAACTCGTCCAGCGCGTTGGCCTGCGCCGCCGACAGCATGCGCTTCATCAGGTCTTCCAGTGACTGCGGTGCCTGAGCCCACGTGGCCTGAGTCATCGCGACGAGGATGAACGTTACCCATGCGACGCGAATTGAAAAAGGTGTGCGGACTATCATCGCGATCTCCCAGGTGCGTCAGCGGTGGTGCGTTCCCCGGCGGCCGCCTCGCCTTTGTCGGGTCCAAGACGATTCACACACTCAAAGCCTCACCGCCAGAGTGACGTCTCCATTGTAGCGGGTGCATGCGCTCGGCTCGAGATTCCCGGTAGGCCCTATTGCGTAATGCCGGCCCGAGGCGAATAATGACAGCGTCATTCACCACCCGCCTGCAAGGAGAAAACATGCTCGGTATCGGCCGCCGCGATGGTTCCATCGAAGTACAGCCCTCCGTCAAAACAGTACTTGGACCAACGCCCCCGCGCACCGGCGGGATCCCTCCAAACTCGACGATGGGAACTTCAACTCGTCCTTTGTCGCCGCAGACTCCCGTGTCCGCGCGGGAGCCGCAGGTCCCTGTCGCGCCGGTAAAAGAAATTTCAAGCTCGCCCGCAAGCACCGAGGACCAAGCTTCGCCGCCGAAGACCGATCTTTCAGAGACCGCGGGGAGCAAGTTGTTTGTCGGCGTCAACATCAAGCTCAAGGGAGTCGAGATATCGGACTGTGACGTTCTCATCGTCGAAGGCCAGGTCGAGGCAACGGTTCATAGCAAGGGCATGAAGATCGCCAAGCCGGGGACCTTGAGCGGAACCGCAGTGATCGATGTCGCGGAAATATTCGGCGAGTTTTCGGGCGACCTGACCGCACGCACGCGGCTTGTCGTGCACGGGACCGGCAGGGTTTCGGGCGTCATCCGCTACGGCAAGCTGATCGTGGCCGAGGGTGGCGAGCTGACCGGCGACGTCAAGCACCTGGATGGGACCAACGAGTCCGCACAGCCTTCGCTAAAGCTGGAATCCGACAAGAGCCTGGCTCCGACGCATTCGATGCGAGCCAGGACAGACTTCAACACCTGAAACTGCGGGTCGCGCCTCGCGGATGCGAAAGGAGCGAGGTCGAGTGTACCGAAGAAGCGCGACCGTAGCGCGAAGCACTCTCGCGGCTGTCAGCGCGTTTCGACGCTCCGGTCTATTTCGGCATAGGCGGAGTGGTTGTGGATCGACTCGAAATTCTCGGCGGCGACGCGAAATCCGGCGAGCCGTGAATCAACCGACAGCCTCGCCGCCATTCCGCGCACGAGATCTTCGACGAATCGAGGACGATCGTACGCTCTCTCGGTGACGTATTTCTCGTCTGCTCGCTTGAGCAGCCCGTAGAGCTCACACGACGACTCCTCCTCGGCGATCGCGACAATGTCCGCGAGCGCGACAGCTTCCCCGGCCCGAGGCACGATGCTCAGCGTCAAGTGCGAGCGCTGGTTGTGCGCGCCATAGTCGGCGATGGCCTTCGAGCTCGGGCAAAGACTCATCACCGGAACGATGACCGTCGCGGCGATCGTGCGCCCGGCCGCGGTCTGATCGGCGCAGAGCTTGACTTCGTAGTCCATCATGCTGCGAACGCCGGTCACCGGCGCGGTCTTTTCCCTGAACCACGGGAATTCCATCTCGATGCGCCCCTCGGTCGCTTCCAGCCTCGCGAGCATCTGGTCGAGCAGAGCGCCCAGGCCGTCGACGGTCAGCGGATCGCGCTGCTCGTCGATGACCGCGACCAGCCGCGACATGTGCGTGCCTTTGCGCTCGGCGGGCAGCGCGACGTACACGCCGAATATCGCGATGGTCGACTGCGCTTCGCCACCCCCATCCGCAAACCGTATCGGATAGCGCAGGCCGCGAATGCCGACGCGATCGATGGCGAGCTCGCGCGCATCGGGGCGCGATTGAACGTCAGGAATGCCGGGAGGCGACTCAGGGCGATTCATCGAGATGCCATGCTCATGGCTCGACACGAATATCGGAACGCGCGGCGTTGTGCAAGAGGCTGCGATCGCAAGCGAAAAGGCTCGACTCTCATCGCGTGCGAGCCGACAGCCAGCCGCCGAGCTCGAGCAGCCGCCGCGCGGACGGACCAAAACCGGCCAGCGCCGCGCTCGCTTCGGCTTGCAGCGATGCGATGCGCGCATTCGCCGTGGTAATGCCGAGCAAGGATACGTAGGTCGGCTTGCCTTGCGCGGCGTCCTTGCCGGCGGTTTTTCCCAGGCTTTGCGAGGTACCTTCGACATCGAGGACATCATCGACGACCTGGAAAGCCAGTCCAACCGCATCGGCATAGCGGTCGAGTGCATCGTTTTCCTGGGCGCTCATGATGCGGCCGCAGGCAGCGCCGAGACGAACGGCGGCCTGGATGAGCGCGCCGGTTTTGAGCCGATGCATGCGTTCGAGTTCCGCCAGATTCAATCCGACGCCGACGCTGGCCAGATCCATGGCCTGTCCGCCCGCCATTCCGCGCGACCCGCTGGCTCGCCCAAGACGCGCAATCTGGGCTTGCGGGTCGGGTATCGAGCCGGACGCGAGCCGTTCGAAGGCAAGGCTTTGAAGGGCATCGCCGGCGAGCAGCGCGGTGGCCTCGCCGAACGCGACATGACAGGCGGGCTTGCCCCGCCGCAGCGCGTCATCGTCCATGCAAGGCAGATCGTCGTGAATCAGCGAATAGGCGTGGATGAGCTCCACAGCGGCAGCGGCGGCATCCACCGCATGGGGGTCCGCCGATGCGAGCTCGCCCGAGGCGTATGCGAGCAGCGCGCGAATGCGTTTGCCACCGCCGAGAACGGCGTAACGCATCGCTTCGTGCAGATTCTGCGGCGGTTCGGTAGCGGGCGGCAGCGCAAGCTGAAGGACATTCTCCACGCGTCGGGCGCGCTCGCTGGACCAGACTTCCCAAGCAAGGTCAGGGTTCATCGTTTCGGCCCGCTTCAGCGTCGTCGCCACCCGGGGCGAACATCTTGAGCACGCCACGCTCCAGCACCTGGACCTGTTGCTGCGCGTCCTTGAGCGCGCTCTGGCAGTATTGCAGCAGTTCCGCGCCCCGCTTGTAGGCGGCAAGCGATTCGGCAAGTGGAAGCTGACCGCCTTCCATGGTGGAGACAATACTTTCGAGCTCCGCTAGAGCGGCTTCGAAACTCGCTGGAGGATCCGCGGTCTTAGAAGCGATGTCGGACATCGGGCGGCAAAAGAGCGCGGCGCGAGGCCGGCATGGAATGCTTGAAAAGCGTTAAAGAATACCCCATTTGGCAATGAGGGCCAACGTTAGAGAACGATGCGAAGATCCGTATCAGTCCGGAGGCTAGGTTTGCCCCGGCTCGATCGTTGGCGGTATAATCCAACGCTCATTTTGACGACGCAGCCTTTGATACGAAAGTAAGCGAAGCTTTTCGTAACGGGCTGACTTAGCAACGCGGTTGGGGGGCGGTTTTGACCGCCTCTTATATTGTTTGTTGGGTTGGCGGTTCACGAAAGGAAAGGCTGATGTCCTATCTTGCGACTCGCGAGCAATTGCGGCAAGCCACGTCGCAGCTCGCGGTTTCCTGGTATTGCGATCCGAAGCTCTTCAAGCTCGAAAATCGGCTGATTTTCCCACGCGGTCCGGGCTACGTCGGGCACGAGCTGATGGTTCCCAATCCGGGCGACTATCACGCTCTCGCGGTGCGCGACAACGCGCAGGTGCTGGTGCGCAACAACGACGGCATCGAACTGTTGTCCAACGTCTGCCGCCACCGTCAGGCGCTCATGCTCGATGGCAGGGGCTCGACTTCGAACATCGTCTGCCCCGTCCATCGCTGGACATACGATTTGAGCGGCACGCTCCTCGGTGCGCCGCATTTCGACGAGCAGCCGTGCGTAAGACTTCACAGCACGCCGCTCCAGCATTGGAACGGCCTCCTCTTCGATGGTCCACGCGACGTCGCCGCGGATCTGGCCGCCCTGCGCGCGGAGAAGTTCTTCGATTTCTCGGGCTATGTATTCGATCGCCAGATCGTTCACGAATGCGAGTACAACTGGAAGACGTTCATCGAGGTCTATCTGGAGGACTATCACGTCGGCCCGTTCCACCCCGGGTTGGGACAGTTCGTCACCTGCGACGACCTCGCGTGGCAGTTCGGGAGCCGCTTTTCGCTGCAGACCGTCGGTGTGAATGGCCGCCTCGCCAAGCCTGGAACAAAAACGTACGAGCGCTGGCACAGAGCCGTTCTCGCATACTACGGCGACAAGATGCCCGCGCACGGCGCGATCTGGCTCACGATTTATCCCACCGTGATGGTCGAGTGGTATGCGCACGTGCTTATCGTCAGCACGTTGATTGCGCGCTCGGTCGACCGAACGACCAACGTCGTCGAGTTCTACTATCCCGAGGACATCGCCTTGTTCGAGCGCGAGTTCGTCGAGGCCGAGCAGGCGGCATACCTGGAGACTGCCGCGGAGGACGACGAGATCGCGAGGCGGATGGACGCGGGGCGCCGGGCGCTGTTCGCGGCGGGGCGCGATGAAGTCGGTCCCTACCAGTCACCGATGGAAGACGGCATGCAGCACTTCCACGAATTTCTTCGGCGGGAGCTCGCTGCGGGCAAATAACGCAAGCGTCGCGCGACCTACCAAAAGTTTTCTGCGGGTCGCCTCATGCCTCAGGTCCGCTTGGGTAGCACCGGCACGATTGCGCCGCGACCAGTGTCCAATGGTGCTTCCCCGATAAGCTATCGCACAAATTCTTTAATGCAGGATACGCAATGCCAAAATGGATAGCCGCAACGGCCCTGGCGATTTCGCTCAACTCGTCGCTCGAGGCCGCGACGCCGGACCTTCCCTACGAGAAATACCGCCTTGCCAACGGCCTCGAAGTCATTCTTTCGCAGGATCGCAGCTTGCCGCTCGTCGCAGTCGACATCTGGTACCACGTCGGCGCAGCGAACGAGGAGCCCGCGCGCACCGGGTTCGCGCACCTTTTTGAGCACATGATGTTCACCGGCAGCAAGCACATCCCCCGCGGCATGGCCGAATCGGTGCTTGAAGCCGCTGGCGGGACCGATTCGAACGCGACCACTTCATTCGACCGCACCAATTACTTCGACACCGTTCCGTCGAACCAGCTCGAGCTCGCCCTGTGGACGCACGCCGACCGCATGGGCTATCTGCTCGACTCGCTCGATCAGAAGGCGCTGACCAACCAGCAGGATGTCGTTCGAAACGAGCGTCGGCAGACGACCGAGAACCGGCCCTACGGCATCGTCGACGAGGCGAGATTTCACGCGCTTTTCCCGCCCGGTCATCCCTACCGGCCGGTGATCATCGGATCGCACACCGATATCCAGGCGGCGAACCTGGTCGACGTGCGCGACAATATTTCGGCTCGTTCGAGCGGGGGCCCGACGTCTCCAAACCCTCGATACCGATGCCTTCGATCACCTCCGAGCGCCGACAGGTGGTCACCGACCAGATCGAGCTCGAGCGGCTCGACCTCGATTGGCTCACGCCGCCGCGATTTCAGCCCGACGACGCAGAGCTTACGATTGCGGCGTACATATTGGCCGGCGGCAAGTCCAGCCGGCTCTACAAGAAGCTCGTCTACGAGTTGCAGATCGCGCAGGAGGTCAGCGCCGACCAGGACGCGTACGCGCTTGCATCCATATTCAATATTCAGGCGCTTTCGCGGCAAGGACACACCGCGGCCGAGCAGCTGCCCGTCGTCGACGCGGAGATCGAGCGCCTGATCTCGGAAGGTCCGTCTCTCGACGAGGTGCAGCGCGCGCGCAACCAGATCGAACGAGCGCTCTACCAGAACCTGCAGAAGGTAGGCGGCATGAATGGCCGCGCCGATCTCCTCAACTCATACAACCATTATCTCGGGGATCCGGGTTACCTGCCCAAGGACATCGAGCGCTACAACAAGGTCACTCCCGCCGACGTCCAGCGTGCGCTGCGCGCTCACTTGCGCAAAGACGCGCGCATTGTGACGTTCGCAGTGCGTGGCGACAAGAAGCTCGACCCCGATCCGCCCGCGCCGCAGATTGCCGCCGTCGACGGCACCGAATCGATCAACGCCGACGAGGCATGGCGCAACACACTGCCGAAGCCGGGCCCGGCCCGCGCGCCGGCATTGCCGACGCCGCGCACGTTCAAGCTTGCCAATGGGCTGACGGTCCTTCACCTCGAACGTCCGAACCTGCCGATCGCGAGCATTCAGCTCGTTGTTCACGCCGGATTGGCTGGCGGCGATCCGGAGCTTCCCGGTCTTGCCGACTTCGCCGCCGCGATGCTCGAGGAAGGCACGACCTCCCGCACCTCGCAGCAGCTTGCCGGTGAGCTCGAGCAGCTCGGCGCGGCGTACGCGTCGCAAACCCGCCGGGACGTGACCACGCTGCGCATCGATGCCTTGTCGCGCAGCTTCGCCGACGCGAGCGCGCTGCTCGCCGACATCGCTTTGCATCCGACGTTTCCCGCCGACGAAATCGAGCGCCAGCGCAAGTCACGGCTGAGCGACATCGCCGAGGCGCGCGAACACGCGGGCGCGCTGGCCGACGCGGCGTTCACGCGTGCGCTATACGGTGCGGCGCATCCCTATGGCCCCGCCTCGATCGGGACCGGGAAATCGGTGCAGCGGATCGGTCAATCGGACCTCCGCGCCTACTGGGAGCGATATTTCCGTCCTGACAACGCCGCGATCGTCGTTGTCGGCGCCGTCGACACCGCAACTCTCAGGACGATTGCCGAGCGCCAGTGGGGAGGATGGAAGGCGACGGGGGCCGCAGCGGCGCCTCTCGCGATCAATCCACCCAAAACAGTCTCGACCCGGGTTGTCATCGTCGACAAGCCCGACGCGCCCCAGACCGAGCTTCGCATCGGGCGCATCGGGACCGTTCGCACGACGCCCGATTTTCCGGCACTGCAGGTGCTCAATGAGGCGCTGGGCGGCGCGTACACCAGCCGCATCAACATGAATCTGCGCGAGGAGAAGGGCTATACCTACGGTGCGGGCTCGCGGTTCGATTATGGCCGCCTGCCTGCGCCTTTCGCCGTGCGCACCGCCGTGCGCGCCGACGCTGCGCTGCCCGCGATCAAGGAAGTCTTCGGCGAGTTGAAGCGTATCGAATCGTCGCCGCTTTCAGGCGACGAGCTCAAACATGCACGGGGCTCGCTTACGCAATCGCTGCCGGGTCAGTTCGAGACCAACAGCACGACTGCCGCGTCCTTTGGAGAGCTGTTTGCATATGGACTGCCGCTCGATTATTACCGCAAGCTGCCGGCGCAATTCCAGGCGGTCGGCGCGCCTCAACTCGAACGTCTCGCTCGCCGCTATCTCGATCCTTCGGCGATGATCGTCGTCGCCGTCGGAGACCGAAGGACGCTAGCAAGCACGCTCCCGTCGCTGGGTCTCGGCGGCGTGGAGGTCTGGCCCGTCGACGACGTTCTGTTTTGACTGCGCATGCGTCTCGCGGATGCGTATCGCGATTCTCGACCGCCGGTTGCAATGCATTTCACCACGCTGATCAGCACTGCCGAGCTGGCGCGCGAGATTCACGATCCGCACCTTGTAGTCGTGGATTGCCGCTACGATCTCGGCGATGCCGACGCAGGAGAGCGCGCCTATCGCGCCGGCCACCTGCCGCGCGCGCAATTCATGCACATCGATCGCGATCTGTCGGGCGCCAAGACGGGCGCCAACGGCCGCCACCCCTTGCCGGAAGTCTCCGCCTTGGTTGCAACGCTCGCCGCGCGGGCATCGACCCCTCGGCTCAAGTCGTCGCGTACGACCAGAACAACGGCATGTGGGCGTCGCGGCTGTGGTGGCTGCTGCGATGGCTCGGGCATGAAGTAGTCGCGGTGCTCGACGGTGGGATCGACAAGTGGATGCGCGAATCTCGGCCGGTCACCCGCGATCCGCCCAGTGTGCGGCCGGCCACGTTCGTTCCGCGAACGCCTGCTGCCGTCGCTTCTGCCGCCGAGATTCTCGACAACCTGGGCACGCACTCGCTCAAGGTGATCGACGCGCGCGCGGCGGAGCGATTCCGCGGCGATGTCGAGCCGATCGATCCGGTCGCGGGCCACATCCCCGGCGCCCTCAATCGTCCGTATTCGGCCAATCTCTCATCCGAGGGAACGTTCAAATCCGCAGCGAGGCTGCGCGAAGAATTTTCGGAATTACTGGATGGAACGGCGCCGGCTTCGGTCGTGCATCAGTGCGGGTCGGGCGTCACCGCGTGCCACAACGTGCTTGCGATGGCGGTCGCGGACTTGCCCGGGTCGCGGCTGTATCCCGGCTCGTGGAGCGAATGGATCGCCGTTCCGACGCGGCCGGTCGCCCGCGGCGAGTGATCGCCGCGCGGCCCTGGTTGCATCAGTGCGCCAAGGACCATTTTCGGACAACACGATAGTCCCGTCCGGTTGCAGCGGCCTCGGAAGAAACCAGCGCGAACGAATCGACACTCCATACGATGGGCTGGACCATGCGCGTGCGCAGCGGGCGCGCGATCCTGCGCGCCAGAGTCACATGCGCGGCAAAAGGCCGTTCGTCGCCTTCGAGTCCGAGCGCCGCGAGCGCCATGACGATGCCCTGCTCGAGCTTCGCGAGCCCGGCCGGGATCGCGCTTGCGCCCAGCCAGGCGATGCCGCTTTTCGCCCAGCATCCAAGCTCGTCGAGAGTGAGCTCGAATCGAGGCGCGGCCGCGGCTGAGCGTGCGTCGATCCGGGTCACGAGCCGCGCGGGCTGCTCGCCCAGAAAGGCGAGAGTCACGTGCATATTCTCGGCAGCGATGCCGCGGCCCCCGGTTTCGACGATCACCTCCTGCGACAGCGCAGCGATCGCGGAGCGAGTCGCCTCGTCGGGCCAGAGCGCGAAAAAAAGACGCAGGGTTTTGCCGGCCATCCTGCGACTATAAGACAAAACGGCGCGATGTCTTGCGACGCCGCGCCGTCCGTGGGTCCCATTGTAGGGCCGAATTCATTCGGCCGCGCCGGTCGAAGAGGCGGTCCGTGCGAATGAATTCGCACCTACCGGCAACGATGGTTGTAGGGCCGAATTCATTCGGCCGCGCTTGTGGAAGAAGCGGTCCGTGCGAATGAATTCGCACCGACGGCTCAGCAAAGGTTGATCCTCACCCCCGGTCGTGACGGAAATGGTCGTCAACCATTTCCGTAAGTCAGTATGCCGTCAGCCGTTGGCGACCGACAGCGCGGCCTTCGGCTTGTCGAAGAATTGCTCGTCTTCGGTCGAGCCCTTGAGCGCGGTCGTCGACGATGCACTGCCCTGGATGGTCTGGGTCACCGCATCGAAGTAGCTGGTGCCGACTTCGCGCTGATGCTTCACCGCCGTGAAGCCTTTCTCCACCGCGGCAAACTCGGCTTCCTGCAATTCGACAAACGCGCTCATGTTGTTCCGGGCATAGCCGTGCGCCAGGTTGAACATGCTGTAGTTCAAGCTGTGGAACCCGGCCAGGGTGATGAACTGGAACTTGTAGCCCATCGCGCCCAGCTCGCGCTGGAATTTCGCGATGGTCGCGTCGTCCAGGTTCTTTTTCCAGTTGAACGACGGTGAACAGTTGTACGCCAGCATCTTCCCGGGAAACTTCGCGTGGATCGCATCGGCGAAAGCTTTCGCAAACTCCAGATCGGGCTTGCCCGTCTCGCACCAGAGAAGGTCGGCGTACGGCGCATACGCCAGGCCGCGTGAGACTGCCTGATCCAGGCCGTTGCGCGTCTTGTAGAAACCTTCGACGGTGCGCTCGCCGGTGCAGAAGGGTTTGTCGTTGTCATCGATGTCGGATGTGACGAGATCGGCGGCTTCCGCATCGGTGCGCGCGAGAATAACGGCGGGAACGCCCATGCAATCCGCCGCCAGACGCGCCGCGACCAGCTTCTCGATGGCCTCGCGCGTCGGCACGAGCACTTTTCCGCCCATGTGGCCGCACTTCTTGACGGAGGCGAGCTGGTCCTCGAAGTGCACGCCCGCGGCGCCGGCATCGATCATCGCCTTCATCAGCTCGAACGCATTCAACACGCCGCCGAATCCGGCTTCCGCATCGGCGACAATGGGCGCCAGGTAGTCGATGTCGTTCTTGCCTTCCATGTGCTGGATCTGGTCCGCGCGCAGGAAAGTGCTATTGATCCTGCGCACGACGGCAGGGACCGAATTGACTGGATAGAGCGACTGGTCGGGATACATTTCGCCCGCCACGTTGGCGTCGGCCGCGACCTGCCACCCGGAAAGATAGATCGCCTTCAGGCCGGCCTTGACCTGCTGCAAGGCCTGATTGCCGGTCATCGCGCCCAGCGTGTTGATGAAAGGCTCGTCGTTGGCAAGCTTCCAGAGTTTTTCGGCGCCGCGTCGCGCAAGCGTGTGCTCGACCTGGACCGACCCTCGCAGGCGGACGACGTCTTCGGCCGCATAAGCGCGCTTGATGCCTTTCCAGCGCGGGTTTTCCGCCCAGTCCTTCTTCAACCGTGCCGCTTCGAGATCGTAGTTCATCGTTGCTCCCATCGTTTGCATCGTGGCCACACCAGCATGGCAATCAAGTGCGCTTGCTGGACCGGTCAGCAGCGCATCGCGCGAACACGTCGCTCGATGCACCGCGGTGCGAAGCGCATCGCGAACGTAAGGCGCGACGCTTTCGCTGCACGGACCGGTGAAGATCGTTCGGCCGGTCTGGCGGGCATGGATGGGATAGATGGCTCCAAGCCCTGCGCGCGGTCGTCGTTGAGTTTTTCGAAAACCGCGTGTGTGAGATCACGTTAACAAACTTGGTGGACCGACACAATAGGAATTGTCGCAATGCAACGTGGGAATTCAGCCTACAAATCATTAAGTTAAAAATGGCTTCCGACAGGTGGAACCGAATGACGAGTTGTAGCGGATAACTGTTGTTGCGGCGCATTGGCCACGACCGCCTGGCCGACGGTCAAATGGCTAACACTTTGATTTTTTGGATGGAGATGAAAATGCTCCCGGGACGAAGCTTTCTTGTTCGGTTCCACCATTCGGAATTTGATTCCGGCAGGGCTCACGCGCTGTTGCAATCAGGTAAGCATGTCCGCCCAGATGTTCTGCGCCCACGCTTCCGCAAGCACCGCTTCCTGCACATTGGATGCGGGCGACAATCCGCCGCTGCCGGGGACGATGACCATCGTCTTTTTTTCCGCGTCGTAGGCATGCACCGATGTGACATGCACGACTTCCTTGTCATCGATATAGCTGTAGCAGGCGTTCGCGATGAGCGGCGACGGATTGACTTCCCGGCCCGACAGCAAGTCGACAACCGCAGATGCACAGACCTTGCCGTGCTGGTTGGCCATGTGTCCCGACTTGGGCATCAACGGCGCGACCTGGATCGCATCGCCAAGAATATGAATGTTCCTTTGCGCGGTCGATTCATAGGTCAAAAAATCGACTTGGCAGAAGCGCCCGTTGGCATTCGACATCCCGGCCTGCCGCGCGATCGCGCCCGCGTGCTGAGGCGGTATGACGTTCAGCACGTCCGCGCGCACATCATCGAAATCCAGCTTCACCGTCAGCGTCGGCACATCGACGTCGACCAGCTCGCTGTTGGGTCGATAGTCGATATAACCCTGGTACTTGCCGTTCCATGCGGCCATGAACAACGCTTTCTCGGACTGCACATCCTCATTGGCGTCGAGGATGATGACTTTGGATTTCTTTTTCCGCATCGAAAAGTAATGCGCCACCTGGCACGCTCGCTCGTAAGGCCCCGGGGGGCAGCGGTAAGGCGACTTGGGAACGTGAATGACGAAGACGCCGCCGTCGCGCATAGCTTCGAGCTGACGACGAAGGAGCACGGTC
>VBCZ01000051.1 GCA_005889025.1 Betaproteobacteria bacterium | reverse complement strand
GCGTAGTAATCCTGCAAAGCCGCGACATATGAACGATCGTTCGACACGTCGGGTACAATAACGAACGATCGTTCGCCTTGTCAAGCCCAAGCACGATGTTTGCAACCTCCCTTGCCTTTGTGGACCTCGAAACCACAGGCATGAGCGCGGCCGACGATCGCGTCACCGAAGTCGGCATCGTGCGCGTCGACGACGGCGCCTGCGTGCAGGAGTGGAGCTCGCTGGTCAATCCGGAATGCAGCATCCCGGCTGCGATACAGGCCATGACCGGGATCACCAATGCGATGGTCGCCGACGCGCCAACTTTCGAGCGCGTCGCCGATGAAGTACAAAAACGCGTCGCAGGCTGCATCTTCGTCGCCCACAACGCTCGTTTCGATTATGGCTTTCTCAAACGCGAGTTCGGCCGGCTCGGGCGGGCCTTCAATGCCAAAGTGCTTTGCACCGTCAAGCTGTCGCGGCGCCTGTACGCCGATGCTGGCCGGCATAACCTCGATGCCGTGATCGAGCGACACGGCTTGCCGGTGAGCAATCGTCACCGAGCCCTGGGTGACGCGCGCGTGCTTTGGGAGTTCGTGCAAGCGCTGTATCGGAGCCGCGCTGCCGATGACGTCGACGCTGCAGTCGCGCGCGTACTCAAAAGGCCGAGCCTGCCGCCGCACCTCGCACCGGATGCGCTGGACGGCATCCCGGAAACCCCGGGCGTATACCGCTTCTATGGCCTGAATGCACTGCCGCTCTATATCGGCAAGAGTGTGAATCTGCGCGAGCGCATCGCCGCGCACTTCTCGTCCGACTACCGAAGCGCGAACGACATTCGTCTATCGGCCGAGCTCACCCGGATAGAATTCGAGGAAACTGCAGGCGAGCTCGGTGCGCTATTGCGCGAAGCGCGTCTGATCAAGACGATGCTTCCGGCGCACAACCAGCGCCTGCGCCGCTGCGCCGAGCTGGTTGCGCTGGAAATCGCCTCGGAGCCAGGCCCGCCGGAATACGTGCCCTCCGCGGCGATCGAACCCAGTGCAGCGCGTACGCTGTACGGCCCATTCGCGTCGCGCCGTGCGGCGCGACGGACCTTGCTCGATGTCGCCCGCCAAGCCGCCCTGTGCTGGAAAATGCTGGGGCTCGATCATCGCGGCGGCCCGTGTTTCGCGCGCCAACTGCGCAAATGCGCGGGCGCATGCGTGGGCGCCGAACCCGCCGAGGCGCATCAGGCGCGACTGCGAGGTGCGCTTGCGCCCTATGCGATGAGACCGTGGCCCTATCCCGGCATGGTCGCGGTACGCGAGACCAACATCACGGGAACGCGGACCGAAGTGCACGTCTTTCGCGACTGGTGCTGGCTGGGCAGCGCCGGCGACGACGGCGAGCTGCAGGAGCTCGTCGAGTAACCGCCTCGTCCGCGGTTCGACCTCGATATCTACAGAATCCTCGTCTCCCAGCTTCGGCGTCATCGCGCGATCCCTATGGCCATCGCTTGACACGATGTCGCACGCGTGCGCGATGTCGCACTTCCGCGTTCGCGCCTGCCGTCGGGCGATTATCGATTCCCGATGCGCGCAGACGTCGAGCATCCGTCCATCGTCGTAAGCTCTAGCGCGCAACATACAGATCGGGCCACTGCACCTTGAGTTGCGCGAGCTTGGGAAGATCGTTGATGACGATATACATGCTCTCGGGGTGGCGCGCCAGATAGTCCTGGTGGTATGCCTCCGCCGGATAAAACCCCTGCAGCGGCGCAACCTGCGTGACTATCGGCCGCGAAAACAGCTTGGCGTCCTGAAGTTGCGCGACGTAGGCCTGCGCAATGCGTTGCTGATCCGGGTTCGAGAAAAAGATCGCCGAACGGTATTGCGTGCCAACGTCCGGCCCCTGGCGGTTGAGCTGGGTGGGATCGTGCGCAACCGAAAAGAAGACCTTCAACAGTTGTCCGTACGATATCTGCGAGGGATCGTAGACGACTTCCACCGACTCGGCGTGCCCTGTGGTTCCACTCCCGACCAATTCATAGCTCGCCGTCTTGGCCGAGCCTCCCGCGTACCCGGAGGTCGCGCGGGTCACGCCTTTGACGTGCTTGAACACAGCCTCGACGCCCCAGAAGCAGCCGCCGGCGAAAACCGCCGTTGCCTGGCCCTTGGCGCCCGCTTTGGGAGCATCGACCACGGGATCCGGCATTGCCGCTGCCAAAGCGGCGGCCGACACTGCGAATGCCACCGCTGCGGCGCTCATTACCCTTTTCGCAAATCGAAACATGCCAACCTCCGTCTGATATTCATCGGGACCTTCCTTCGCAGCGCCGGTCTGCTTGCTTTTAAAGGTCATGGCGCCCGGATGCCCTTGAGTCGCTTCTCCCGGCTGAAAGCTTACATCCCGGCGTTGCCGCGAACCGCCGTTTCCGAAGAAGAGGTCCTCTGCATGCCTGTTTCCCGATCCGGCGGCAGGTGGACGGTAATGCGCGTGCCTTTGCCCTTTGCACCTGGCTCGACCGTCAGCGTTCCAGAAAACCCGGCGATGCGCTGGCGCATGCCGAAAATCCCGTGCGACGTGGGTCGCTGCAGCGTTTCTCGCGCGATGCCGATCCCGTCGTCTTCGATGACCAACACGATGCCGGCCGGTGTCTGGTCGAGTTTCACCAGAACGTGCTTGGCGCGTGCGTGACGGGCGATATTGGTCAACGATTCCTGCGCGACCCGATACAGTGCGAGCGCCGCGTCCCGGTCCAGCCCGACAAGATCCTCCCTGAAATACTCCCTGGGCGCGATTCCGGTCGTTGCCTTCCACTGGCGCAAGTGGTCGCGAAGCGCAGGCACCAGGCCAAATTGCTCAAGCAGCAAGGGGCGCAAGCCCTCGATGATCCGACGCTTCAGCTGCGCCGCCCGGCGGGCGAGCTCGATGATCTCCTTCTGACGTTCGACGAGCTTCGGCGACGTGGCCGGCAAGTCCTTCAATACCAGCTCCGCATCGAGCACGATGGCCGTAACCAGGCTTCCAAGCTCGTCATGCAACTCGGCGGCGAGCTTTGCCTTTTCATCTTCAGCGATCCGCATGAGATGCTGCGTGAGCTCGGTCAGTCCCGCGGTTTTCTCGGCGACGGTGGCCGCCAGCGCCTCGTTCGTCATTTCCAGCGCCTGTTCGGCCTTTTTGCGGTCGGTGATGTCGGTCGAGATGCCTATGAGGCCGATGACATTGCCCGCCGCGTCGAATCGGGGAGTCTTGGTCGCAAGCTGAGTGCGCGCAGCGCCATCGATCGTGATTGTCTGTTCGAAGCGTTGTGCGCACCGGGACTCCATCACCCGCGTATCGTTGTTCCTTATCGCTTCGGCTTCTTCGGGATTCGGGACGTATTCAGCGAGCGTTTTGCCGATCAGGTCCTCGGAGGGCTTGCCAAACGCCTTGCAGATGGCAGGATTGACCAGCAGCAGCCGCCCGTCGCGGTCCTTGACGTAGACCCAATCGTCGGTGCCTTCGGTCACGGCCCTCAGCAGGGCATTGCTATCACGCAGTGCATCTTCGGCATCGGCAGGGCGCGGACGGTCCATCATCGCAGGGTGAACGATGATAAGAGCGAGACTGGAGGCCGAAGGCAGCAAGCGAACAACCAAAGATGGCAGCGCGGCGCCGAACCACGACGATGACGCGCGTTGCGTATGCCGCAAGCAAGGGGATCAGCGGTTGCGGACGTCATAGCTAAGCCAACCAATGAATCCGAGGGCGACAGCGAGCCATAGCACGGCCATCATCGTGGACTCGGTATAAAACTCCCACATCGCCGCGTTGATGGCGCAGAGGATGATGACCATGATCTTTAGAAGCGAATCACCCATGGAGCCTCCAATTACAACGCCATATTAGGGCATCCCGTCCACTTTCGGGGTTTCCCGCACAGGCCTCAATCCTACAGCCGAATCAGACTTTGTCCGATTGCGACCGTTCTTGGGCATTACGAAAATGCTAGCCGGGGCACGCGTGCATACCAGCAGAATTCTCCAGCTCATTTTCCATGCGAAACGACGAAGCCGCAAAGCGCCTTGCAGCGGAAATTCTTTCGCGTACAAGGCTCAAAAGCCGCGGGAACGAAGGCGAGGATACACAGGTAAACATCCATCCGTCCGACCGCGAGATACAAATCGAATCGCTCAAGGATGAGGCGCGCAACATCCACGAAGAGGCGCGGATGGTGCTACCGGGGATTCAGGCGCTGTTTGGCTTTCAACTGATCGCGGTGTTCAACCGTCCCTTTTTCGATCTCGACCCGTTCGACCGTGTGCTGCACCTGAGCTCGCTGGTATTGGTCGCGGTTTCGATCGGGTTGATCATGGCGCCGGCTGCGGACCACCGACTGGCCGAGAGGGGCAGAATATCGAGCCGCTGGGTCAAGCTCGCATCGCGGTACATCGCTAGCGCCATGGCAACATTGATGATCGCCGTCAGTGTCGACATCTATATCGTCGCAACGATGATCGTGGAGAGTCCCATCATCGGCGCTGCTCTGGGTGCGCTCGCCGGGTGTTTTCTTGGCTGGCTGTGGTTTGCACTACCGCTCATACGAAAGTCGCGGCAGCGCGGCGCCTATTGAGCCTGTCGGCCACGGCATCACCTCGAGTAGGTTCACATAGGCTGCAGGCTTCCTCCGTCCGGAGATCGACCGACCGCATATCGCCGTAGGGCGCCGCTTAAGCACGCACCTGCGCCGGCGGTTCCGTTCCCAAAAATCGGTGAGCACGCGTTACGCGGTTCAGTGCTGCATCGTCTTCAGGGCCCGCACGCTATAGCTGACGATGGGCCGGTGGAATCCTTTCAGGTTAAGCACCTGCTGGGGCTCCACCTCTACCAGTGCCCCTATCCCTGCATACACGCGCTGTGATATCAGGATCTGGTCGCCCGCGGCCTCGCCGCACAGTCGGGCAGCGAGATTGGTGACGGTCCCGATG
>VBCZ01000352.1 GCA_005889025.1 Betaproteobacteria bacterium | reverse complement strand
ACCGGGCGGCTAACGCGATGATCTGAACCTGGGCGCCAAAAAAGAACGGGTCGATATTGACACAGAGGGCGCCGGTCCGCTCCTGTGCAAGCGTCGTGAATGCTGCCTCCAGCTCGCGGTCGCTCGTCGCCTTCAGGACGAGCAGCTTTTGTCCAAGCCCGTTCGCGGCTGCTTCAATGCTCTAATCAAGCGTTGCGAAATCGTTGAGTACGCGGAGCAGGACCGTTCGTCGTCGCTCGAGACCGGTGACTTATTTTGAATTGTTACAAACCTTGCCGCATGATGCGTGTGAAGATTTCGAGCACTACGGGGTTTCTGCTGATCTCAAGATCCGGTTCCGATGAAGGGGTTAGACGTACCCGAGGCGCAAGTCAAAGCGAGGCAGGCAGTGACAACATACGATTACACGTCAATGGGTTTCTATACGTTCGACTGCCTCGGCTGGCCCTTCACGGAAATCCCGCCAGGCGGCGGCTGTTATCCGATCGATGAATTGA
Source organism: Betaproteobacteria bacterium (assembly GCA_005889025.1). GTDB lineage: Bacteria > Pseudomonadota > Gammaproteobacteria > Burkholderiales > Casimicrobiaceae > PALSA-1003. Next base: position 5,987 of record VBCZ01000352.1, on the reverse strand, counting down.
CTCTCGCCGTTTCGGGAGCTGCGGGAACCGCGGCCATCGCCGCTGCTAAAATGGGCCTGAAGACGCTAGCAGTCGGTGGCATCGGCGATGACCTGATGGGTGATTGGGTGGTCCAGCGCCTGCGTCATTTTGGCGTCGACACCTCGACCATGCAGCGGGAGAAGGGGTGGAAGACATCCTCTTCCATCGTCACCACGCGGGCCGATGGGTCGCGCCCGGCGCTGCACATGGCAGGCGCCACTGGTAGCTTCTTCGTCACCGAAGCGGAGCTACCTAAGATAATCGCCGCTAAGGTGTTCCACGCAGGCGGTGTCGGCCTAATGCATGCGATGGACAAGGGACGGACTGCCGAGGTGCTTGGCGCAGCGAAGGCCGCAGGCGCCATTACCACTGTAGACGTCTTTGCGGGCTCGCCCAACGATATGCCGGCCGTTGCCAGCGTTCTTCCCTACACGGATTATTTCGTGCCCTCGATCGACGAGGCGCGGGCCCTCACCGGCTTGTTCGACATGGGCGAGGCGGCGAGATATTTCATCGACCTTGGTGTCAAGGCGTGCGTCTTCACACTGGGCGGCGATGGAGCTTATTACCGCGACTGCTCCGGTTTCTCGTTCAGGATGCCCGCCTTCGATATCCAGGTGAAGTGCACGTGCGGCTGTGGCGATGCCTTCAACGCAGGCTTCGCTGTGGGTCTCGTCAAAGGCTTCGATATCGAAACGACCGTGCGCCTCGCACAGGCCACCGGCGCACTTAATGCGACCGGTCTAGGATCGCAGGCAGGTGTCGAGTCCTTCGAGCACACGCTGAACTTCGCGAAAACCGCGAGAACACGAGCGTCTTGACACTGCGATCGCATTCGTCGAGCGAGTATCGAGATCGGGCTCCAGTCGCACGACTCGATGCGGGTTGATTGTGACCGGTCGCGGCCCAGTAATCGAAGAAAGCCATCCGGGACTTGACCTCGGCAGCGCCGGGCGACACTATGTGCGGCCGCAAATACAAATGTTCATGGAGGAGAGTCTGTGGCCACGATCTCGCGCAGGCAATTCACGGGATTAATGCTTGCCGGTGCCGCTTCGGCTCTGCCGCTTTCGGGCCGTACCCAGGCGGGTGGCAAGCTAACGCTTTACATGGGACCGCCGGAGAAGACGTGCGCCGCCGTCGCACAGGGATTCGAGAAAAGGAGCAGCATCAAAGCAACGTTTCTGCGCCTCTCGGCCGGCGAAGCCATCAATCGCATCCGCGCGGAGCGCAATTCGCCCCAAGCGAGCATCCTGTATGGCATCGGACTGCCGTCCATGTTGACACTCAAGGCCGACGGCTTGCTAGAGCCTTACAAGTCACCTGAAGCCGTGGCAATTCTGGACAAGTACAAGGACCCGGAAGGCTATTGGACCGGCACCGACGTCGACTTCATCGGCTTTGCGTCGAACAAGAAATTCCTGCAGGAAAAGGGTCTCAAGGCGCCGCAGAGCTGGGAAGATCTGACACGCGCCGAATTTGCAGGACAGATATGTCTCGGCAGCCCCTCGACGTCCGGAACGGGCTACACGTTTCTGACGACCGTGCTGCAACTCATGGGTGAACAGAAAGGGTGGGATTATGTCAAGCGCTTCAACGCCAATGTCGCGCAATACACCCGTTCGGGCATCGGACCGACGCAGCTGGTGGGGCGTGGAGAGGTCGGCGTTGGCATTCTGTTCGCCCATGACATTCTCGGCAGCATCGACAGGGGTTTTCCCATCGAGATGTCGCTGCCGAGCGAAGGCACGGGGTACGATCTGTTCTGCGTGGTGATGCTGAAGGGCGCGCCCGAAGTCAGCTCAGCCAAGAAGTTCGTCGACTGGTCGTGCACGCCGGAATCGGTCGAGCTGCTCGCCGCCTCGGAATACTTCGACGTGCCGACCAACCCGAAGGCGACAGTGCACGATCTCGTGAAGCCATATCAGAGCGCCAAGCTGGTCAACTTCGACTTCAACTGGGCGGGCAGCAGCACGGTGCGTCAGCAGCTCGTCGACCGCTTCACCAACGATATCCTGGCGGGGCGCAAAATATCGTGACCAGCATTGCCGCGAGGCCGGGCATCGTGCGCCCGGGCCGCGGCTGGGTGCTTGCATGCTTGTATCCCGTGGTTGCGGTACTGGTCTTGGTATTCGTGGCTTATCCGCTGGCGGACCTGCTCGGCCGCTCCATCATCGTCGAAGGACGCGTTTCTCCGCAGGCGCTGGCGCGATTGCTTGCAGACCCGCACATCCTTCAAGTGGTCTGGAGCACCGTGTCGCTCGGTGTCACCGTGGCGGTGCTCGGTACGACGCTGGCGACGCTCTATGCGTACGCGATGACGCGTGTCGCGTTGCCGTGGAAGCGCGTATGGCATTTTGTCGCGCTACTACCGACAATCTCGCCGCCGATCCTGATGGCGCTGAGCCTGATCCTCCTCTATGGCCGGCGCGGGCTCATCACGCACGAAGTCCTGGGGTTGCAGACGACCGCCCTCTACGGATATCGGGGCCTCGTCGTGGCCCAGCTCCTGTCGTACTTCCCCTTTGCGTATCTCTTGTTGTTGAACCTCTTTCGTGGGTTGGATGCGTCGCTCGAAGAGGCGGCAAGCACGATGGGCGCGCATCCAGGAAAGGTCTTGAGCACGGTCAGCCTTCCCTTGCTGATTCCCGGTCTCGCTGGTGCTGCCCTCCTGCTGTTCGGCTACTCGCTGGCAGACCTCGGCAATCCGCTGCTGCTTGGTGGCGATTTCCAGTACGACGTGCCGAAGGGCGCCGGGCTCGCGGTGATCCTGCTCATGCCCGCACTCCTGCTGTTCTTCGCGCATAAGCAGCTCGCCAAAAGGACCGGGTTCGCTTCGGTCGGCGGCAGCGGCGCGCTGCATCACCCGCAAGTGGCGCATCCCATGGTGAAGGCCGGCGCACTGTTGCTGCTGGGCAGCGTCTCGATGGTGATCGTGCTGCAATACGCGACCGTGCTCGCTGGTGCGACGACCAAGCTGTTCGGCATCGACAACGGGCTCACCTTGCGCCACTTCGCCGCCGCGGTCGTAGGTTCGCGCGATGCGCTGCTCGACACGATGGCGCTCGCCACGGCGGCGTCTGTGGTGACGGCAGTCCTTGGCGTGCTGGCCGCTTATTACGTCGCTCGCACTGCGCTGGTCGGTAGCCATGCACTCGATTTCGCGGCGAACTTGCCGCTCGCAATTCCCGGCACGGTCATCGGATTGGCGTTCGCGCTTGCGTTCAATCACCACCCGTTGCTGTTGACCGGCACAGCACTCATTATCATCGTTGCATTCACGGTGCGTTCACTGCCTTATTCAATGCGCTCGGGCGTTGTAATGCTGAACCAGCTGCATCGCTCTCTCGACGAGGCGTCCGCCTGCATGGGTGCGACAAGCGGCCAGACGCTGATGCGGGTGCTACTTCCGCTGCTGCGTCCTGCGTTGCTGGCAGGCACGATTTTCACGTTCACGCGCAGCGTCACGACACTGAGTGCGGTCATTTTCGTAGTGTCTCCCCACTGGTCGCTTGTGACGCCGACAATCCTGTCGCAGATGGACCGCGGCGACGTCGGCGAAGCTGCGGCGCTGAGCGTGATCCTGGTCGTGCTCGTTCTGGCAGTGATTCACGGCGTTCCGCGGCTCCTAGGTGGCGACTGGCGCGCGCTTCACGTTCACGCGCAGCGTCACGACACTGAGTGCGGTCATTTTCGTAGTGTCTCCCCACTGGTCGCTTGTGACGCCGACAATCCTGTCGCAGATGGACCGGGGGGACGTAGGCGAAGACGCGGCGCTGAGCCTGATCCTAGTCCTGCTCGTTATGGCAGTGATTCACGGCGTTCCGCGGCTCTTGGGCGGCGACTGGCGCGCGCAGCAGGCATAACGGACGCGCCATGCAAAAGCCGCCAGCCAAGACGCTCGACATCCGCGGCCTCAGCAAGACATTCGTCCTTTCGGGTGGCCGCAGCGTCATCGCGGTGCGTGACTTCAGCTTGCGCATCGAGCCCGGTGAGTTCGTGGCATTTCTCGGCCCATCCGGATGCGGTAAGACCACCGTGCTTCGCATGCTGGCCGGATTGGAGCCTGCCGATGCGGGCGATATTCTGGTCGACGGGCGGTCGATACAGTCTCTGCCGCCGCATCGCCGGCACATCGGCATGGTGTTCCAGAATTACGCCCTGTTCCCGCACATGTCGGTGTTCGAGAACGTCGCGTATTCGCTGCGCATCCGCAAATGTCCGGACCAACGTGTGCGCTCCGAGGTTCCGACCGCACTGAAGGCGGTGGGCCTCGAAAATATGGCCCGGCGCCTCCCCGGACAGTTATCGGGCGGACAGCAGCAACGGGTCGCACTGGCGCGCGCATTGGTCATGCAGCCGGACCTGCTGCTGTTCGATGAACCGCTGTCCAACCTCGACGCCAAGCTGCGTGTGCAGGTGCGTGGTGAGCTGCGGCGCCTGCAGAAGAGCCTGGGCACGACCTCCATCTACGTGACGCATGACCAGGACGAAGCCATGAGCCTGTCTGATCGCGTCGTGGTCATGAACAGCTCTCTTCGTTGCCGAGTTCGTCGGTCAGGTCAACGCCTTGCCGGGACGCGTCGTAGCGCGTACGGAAAACCAGATCACGGTAGAAATTCTCGATCATTGCATCGGCGTGCCGAGCCGGTACTGCCCGATGAATGACGTGCTTGTCCTGGTTCGCCCCGAGGCGATACGAGTGACCGTCCCATCCGGCGACGGTTCTTGGGCAGGCATCGTCGAGGAGGTCGAGTACCGTGGCGATCGCGTCGAATACCGCATTCGCGTCGGCCAGACGCTTATGGTTGTGATCGAAGCTTCGCTCCAGCGCCGCGCGCGCGTCGTGGCGGGCGATCGCGTGGGTTTGGAGTTCGTGGAAGATGCGGTTCATCTGCTTCCGGTGGAACCAGCGCGCGCGTTCGTCCCGGGAGACGTCCCGCCAACCGAAGCCCAGCCTGCGTCGAGCCCTATGCTTTAGGGCAGTAGCTATCAGCGCGCGAGCCGACTTTGGGTTGAAACTTGGTGCCGACCGGCACGCATCTAACTTCCTCTTATTGCGAATTACGCAAATAGCTGACATGTAACCCTCAACCGCGCTGTCGCGCACCCGTCTCCCAGCGGGAGAGAGGGCTGGGGATGAGGGCCAGCGCATCCAAGCACAACTGATGTCACGCATTTACGCAAAGCTCAATAGGATCGAAAACTGCCATTCGTCCGGACGAATACGAAGCCACCGTTGTCGTCCACTCGCCAGGTCGGATGCGATCGTCATTCCCGGCCGGCATGCGGCCGCCCAATCCGAGTTGAATGTTGGTAAAAGTCTTACTCGGTATTACTAGCGAGGGGTCTATGGCGGTATCAGTCACGCGCAAGGGCCAGGTCACGATGCTCGATGGGAACCTCCATTGGCTCGCCAAACCGCTCGCCGGCGATCGAATTGTCAGAGTGAGGGCGGAATTGTCGGAGTAGTTAACGGGCGCTATTGCCGAGAACAAAGCCTAAATGGTGCTGTTGAGTGGAGTCGAACTACCGGCCTACTGATTACGAATCAGATTTGTATCGAGGTAGAATTTTGCTAATCAAACACTTGCGGCGCTTGCCAATGTCAAAACCGGTGTCAGCCAGTCACAGTTACGTCACAGCAAATCTGGCGAAGGCGCAGTTGGGTTCGTGGGGGTGAGTGCACGCGTCCGAAGGAGCGCAAGTATTGATTGAGAGTCGCAAGCGTGCGTTCGAGCTTGTTCACGAATTTGTGCACACGCACTTAGCGCCAGAACTGACCAATACCGGCTTGCCGGTGGTTGTCCGCTCGGTGGAAGGCGCCATAGACACTTCTCCAAGTTCCCGTCAACGTAGTCCATATGCCGGCGCCATGGCGCCTAAACGTTCGGAGGAATAATTGGCCCGCTGCCGATCACTTGCCCTGTAGGATTTTAGAAAGGTTTGCGCGTCCTTCATTCTCT
>VBCZ01000354.1 GCA_005889025.1 Betaproteobacteria bacterium | reverse complement strand
GAATTTTCCGGCGGGCAGCGCCAGCGCATCGCCATCGCGCGGTGTCTCACGCTCAAACCCGACATCCTCATCTGCGACGAGTCGGTATCAGCGCTCGACGTCTCGGTGCATGCGCAGGTGCTCAATCTGCTGCAGGATCTGCAGGACGAGTTTCACCTGTCCTACATTTTCATCTCGCACGATCTCGCCGTGGTGAAATACATCTCAGACGAAATCATGGTGATGAACCAGGGCGAGATCGTCGAGATCGCCAATTCCGACGACATCTATCTGCACCCGAGGCAGCCGTACACCAAGAAGTTGCTCTCGTCGATACCGAAAGGCTGGCACCACGGGTCGTAGCGAGGCACCCGATCGACGGCGCGCACGGGCATTACCGGCCGGCCGGGATGCGCACCGCTACAAGGTAAACGCCATCTCGCTTACGACCGCGCCTGGCAGACGCATGCTCCTGACGCTGCGCGAGCGATACGTCTCGCCATTGACGACGAGGTCGCGCTCGGCTGTGAGGCCCACCAGCCGGTCGCCCAAGACGCGGAACATGCTGTCGTCGAAGCGCATGACGTTGACCGGCGCCACGATCTTCCCTTTGTCGACCCAGAACGACGCGAAGCGCGTCATTCCGGTTACCCGGCAGGCGGGGCGGTCCGAAAAATTCAGGTACCAGAGGTTGCCGATGTACAGACCGGTGTCCAGCGCCGCAAGCGCGTCGGAGCTGCGCAACTCGCCCGCCGCCATGTCGAGCGAATCCGGCATTTCGGATGCGTTGGCGCCGTTGGTAGCCAGGTCGAACTCCTTGGCCGTTCGAGGGTTGACCAGCGAGCCGACCAACCGGCCTTCCTCCACCAGCGGCACCGATCCGGGACGCGCAAACCCTTCGTCTTGAAAAGCGGGCGCGACACCGTCCGCCGTGTTCTCCACAAACGAGACCGAGCGGTCGAGCTCCGCGGTTCCGTCCTTCATTCGAAAGAGGCAACTCTGCCGCGTCGCCAGCGCCCGTCCGGAGAATCCGCCCCAGCACAGCATCCCTGCGATCTCCTCCATCGCGGAGGGCGTCAGATAGGCGCGATAGCTGCCGGGCTGGAGCGATCGCGCGGGCTGGGCGAGGAGCGCCAGCCGATCGCGCGCGCCGAGCATCTTGGCGGCGAAATCCGCCGCGGCCCAGGCGAATCCGCCGTACCCTGTTTTCACCGCCTTGTCGGCGCGGTGGTACAGGCTCCATTGCAGGTTGAAGCTCGCGACCTCGTGCCAATTGCGCTGGCCCAGCGAGTTGGCGAAACCGCGATAGACCGGACCGGCGGCATAGATGCCGACCAGATCCAGGCCGCGCGCGGCATCGAGGACTTCCGTCACGACTTGTTCCGACGCGGGCAGCGCGCCGCTCTTCACGACGCGGCTCGATTTGACGTCGGTCGCGTAGTTGAGATGCGGATCGTCGGGCAAGTCGGACACCGTATCGCGCAGCGTGGAAAGCGACGCATTCACAAGATCGCGGTCGCGAGCCAGATCCCCGGAGACAGTGCAGCAATGTTCGGCGTGCTTGCTGCCCCGGATCAGATGCAATCGCAAATACTGCTGGGTGACGGTGCCGGACTGGCGCACCTTGCCGTGGTTCATGCGCACGAAATCGGAGACCTCGGCGTCGAGCGCGCAGGTGTAAACCTCACCTGCTGCCATGGAGCGATCGAGCAGGGCAGCGAGCTCATGGAAATAATTTTCCATCGCTGGAGCGCCCATCAGCCATCTCCGCCGAACACATCCACGCCGGCAAAAACGCAAGCCGGCGACGCGTGACCGACGCGGATGACCTGCGAAGGCTCACCCTTGCCGCAGTAGGGCGTGCCGAGCACTTTGACCGTCGATTCGTTGCCGACGCGCGCCAGACTGCGCCAGAAGCTCGCCGAAATGCCTCGGTAGTTCGGGTTCTTGACCACGGTCGTCAGCGTTCCATTTTCGATGAGCTGCCCCCACTCGCAGCCGAACTGGAACTTGTTCCGCGAGTCGTCGATCGACCACGAGCTGTTCGTCGCCATCAATACGCCTCGCTCTATGCCAGAAATCATCGACTCCAGGCTCGAATCGCCGGGCTCGAGGTTGAGGTTGGCCATCCGATCGATGGGCGGCCGGTTCCAGTTGTCCGCGCGCGAGTTCGCGACCCCCGCCACCTTCGCGCGCGCTTGGGAAATCGCACCGCCGAGCGGCCGCTCGAGTATCCCGTTCCTTATCACATGCGCTTTCTCGGCGCGCGCACCGTCGTCGTCGAAACCATAGCTCGCAAGCTCCTCCGGCCGCGTCGGGTCGAAAGTGACGTTCAGAAGATCGGAGCCATAGCGATACGTGCCGAACATCTCGAGGGTAACGAAGCTCGTGCCTGCGAAATTGCGTTCGTCGCCGAGGATGCGATCGAGCTCCAGCGGATGCCCGATCGATTCGTGGATCTGCAACACCATCTGGTCGGGCATAAGCAGCACATCCATGGTCCCGCGCGGGCAGTTGGGTGCGCCGAGCAATTGCAGCGCTTCGTGGGCCACCCGGCGGCCGCTGCCAAGGAAATCGAATCTCTGGAGCATCGACTCGCCGCCTTGCTGGGCGAGACCGCGGTAGCCGTTGAGCGTTCGGATCTGGGTGTCGCCCTCGGCGTGCGCAGTCACCGCCAGGTTTGGCATCACGAAGCGGTAGCGCTGGACGACTTCGCCGCCGGCGCTCGTCAGGTAGAGATGTTCCGCGGTGCGCGATTCGACGCTCGCCTCCCAATCGACGATGCGTGGATCGCAGCCTGCGTTACGCGATTCCTCGGCGAGGAGCGCGTACCAATCGCGGCGCGACCACCGGGTCGAGTCCGCGTCAGGCGACGCGTATTCGCCGCGGGGCGCGGGAGCGGCCAGCGTCCGGAAATCGATCAGCGAACGTGGCGCGCTGGCCCGCGCCCAGCCTGCGGCGCGGTCGAGCGCGCGCTGCAGACCGTCGCGGGAAAGGTCGCTCGTCGCTGCGTATCCGGATCCGCCGCCGGCATGCACTGTCAGCATTGCGCCCCGGTCGACGGACAGCGAAGGCGGCTGCGGCACGTTCTTGCGCACCGAATAGCCTTCCGCGCGTTCGTCCACGACGCGCAGAGACCAGAAATCGGCGGCGCAACTCAACCGCCTGAAGTCCAAACGGAGGCTTTCAACCATGGTGATTCCTAAGCGCCGCCGCTACGCCGGCCGGGCAAAAATTCGAATTATCGCTTTTTGCCCGGCCGGACGCACTTTCAGGCGAGGGGCGTCTTTCCGCTCTGTAATAACGGCTGTTCGGCTAGCGAGGTCAAGGCCGGTCCGGTCACCCGGGTGATGCGCCAATCGGGCAGGACCGTGGCCCCCAAGCCTTGGTAGAACCCGATAGCCGAGTCGTTCCAATCCAGCACGGCCCATTCGAATCGGCCGCAGCCCCGCTCGACGGCGAGTCTCGCGAGGTATACCAGCAAGGCGCGTCCGTAGCCGCGTCCGCGGAAATGCGGCCGAACGAATAAATCCTCCAGATAAAGCCCGGGCCGGCCCAGGAAAGTCGAGAAATTATGGAAGAAAAGAGCAAATCCAGCCGCTTCCGCGCCTTCCCACGCCAATATGACCTCTGCGGTGGGTCTTTCCGAAAACAGCGCGCGAAAAAGGTCTTCTTCGGTCGCCACGCAAAGATGGCTCAGACGCTCGAATTCGGCGAGGCCGCGAATCATGGCCAGGACGGCCGCGACGTCAGCGGCCTCCGCGGCCGTAATACGGAGTTCGGTCATGCGAGCTCGCCCCGTTGACCGGCATGGGGGACGCGCCGACTGATTCCTGAATTCGCCGTTCGCGGCGGCTGGCGCACTGCAACAATCGGCTGCCGGCTGATCCGGGCCAGGACCCGAACCGGATCGCGCAGTGGGTGCTCCGGGGAAAAGCGCGCAGCCGCGTCTGCGGAAATCCTAGCGGGATGGCGACGCAAGGTTTTATTCCCCGAGGCAAGAAGAATTTGCATCGTTGGCAGATTTGCAACAGTTCCGCTGCATTCAGTGTAACAACCGCAACATTTCGTTGCTGCCCGTTTCTGCATTGTTGTAATGTCGAGATGCTTCCAGATAGGCGAACGGTCGATATCCCAGGCGAACGGCGGTCTCCGGTATTCCCCATACAGCGAATAGTCCATGAGGGATACGTATTTCCGGTTGGCTCCGGATTGAGGATTTGTCGGGTAAGACCGAGGCTATTGTAATTTCTTAACTTCCATTGGGGGTCCATGATGAAAGTAAACAGGAAAAAACTGTCGCTCGCCGTGATGCAGGCGTTGAGCGCCGGCGCACTGGCGAGCCTTGCCGCGCAGTCAGCCCATGGACAGGTGCCGGTAACAGTGACGCCGCCGATTACCACCACGACCCGCACCGAGGTCGAGAGGGTTCCGTCGATATCGGTCACGGGCTCCCGCATTCCGTCGCCCAACCTCGAGAGCACCAGCCCGGTAGGGGTCATCAACGCGCAGGAAATCAAGATCACGGGCACGACGTCCGCGGAAGATCTGCTCAACAGAATGCCGCAGGTGTCTGCCGATTATGGCAGCAATATTTCCAACGGCGCGCCCGGTACCGCAACGGTGAGTTTGCGCGGTTTGGGCAGAGACCGCACGCTGGTGCTGCTCAATGGCCGTCGCCTCCCTCCCGGCGACGTGGTCGTGTACGCGAGCGACATCAATCAGATCCCGGTCCAGCTGATTCAGCAGGTCGAAATTCTGACTGGCGGCGCATCGGCTGTGTACGGGTCCGACGCGGTCGCAGGCGTCGTGAACTTCATCATGAGGGACAACTTCGAGGGCGTGCAGGGCGAAGTCAACTACGGCTTTTACAATCATGACCAAGGCAATTCGCTTGCCGATATCGTCAGGGCGCGCGAAGCGACCAACCCCAGCCAGTTCCACGTACCCGGCAACGTGACCCACGATGGCGACACCGTCGACGCCAATCTGCTTATCGGCGGCAACTTCGCCAACGGTCGCGGCAATGCCACGGTGTTCTTCAGCTACAAGCACGACCAGCCGGTGCTGGAGGCAGCTCGCGACTACAGCGCCTGCGCGACTGGCTCGAACGCGACCAGCCTGACTTGCGCCGGCTCATCGACGAGCTTCCCGGGGCGCTTCATCAACAACGTTACCGGTAGCTCTTTCACCATCGCCAACAGCGCGGGCGGAGTTCGGCCGTTCAACGCTGCCCTCGACCAGTTCAACTTCGCGCCGTACAACTACTTCCAGCGCCCCGACGAGCGCTATGGGTTCGCCGCTTTTGCGCACTACGACGTGCACCCTCAGGCGCGCATTTACGGCGAGTTCCTTTTCCACGACGACCACACGGTCGCCCAGATCGCGCCCAGCGGCATATTCGGCAGCGAATTCATGCTGAGGAACGACAATCCGCTACTGTCCAGCGCCTTCAAGACCGCGTTCGGCATTACTCCCACCACTCCGGGTGACGTGATCATCCTGCGCCGCAACATCGAAGGCGGCGGGCGTGCGGATGACATCCGCCATACGTCGTTCCGCACCGTGGTCGGCGTCAAGGGCGACCTCTTCGACCACAAGTGGGATTACGACGTCTTCTATCAGTCGGGCAAGGTCATCTACCAGGAAATCTACCGGAACGACTTCTCCAAGTCGCGCACCGCGCTTGCGCTCGATGTCGTCACCGACCCGGCCACCGGCTTGCCGGTCTGCCGCGCCAAGCTGAATGGCACCGACCCGAACTGCGTGCCGTACAACATCTTCACCCTCGGCGGCGTCACTCCGGCGGCGCTGGCATACCTGCAGACGCCGGGGCTCAAGAAGGGCTTTACGTCGCAGAGCGTGCAGGGAGCGACGCTTTCGTCCGACCTCGGCACCTACGGCGTCAGAACGCCCTGGGCAACCACGGGCATCGGGGTCGCGTTCGGCGTCGAGCGCCGGGTCGAAAAACTGGAGACCGACACCGACATCGAGTTCTCGACCTTCGACCTCGCGGGGCAAGGCGGACCCACCATCGGCACCGCCGGCCAATACACGGTGAAGGAAGCCTTTGTCGAAGTGAAGGTGCCGATCATCGAGCACCGCCCGTGGGTGGAGTTGCTCAGCGTGAACGGCAGCTACCGTTATTCGGACTACAGCACGGGTAAGACCACCGACACCTACGGATTCGGCGCCGAGTGGGCGCCCATCGTGGGATACCGCCTTCGCGGCAGCTACCAGGTGGCCGTGCGCGCCGCGAACGTCGTCGACCTGTTCACGGCGCAGGGATTCAACCTCTTCAACCTGGATTCGGATCCGTGCGGCGCCAACCCGACCGCGACGCTGGAGCAATGCCTGAGGACGGGGATCACCGCCGCCAAGTACGGCAGCAATGTGGTCACCAACGCGGCCGGCCAGTACAACTACCTCCAGGGTGGCAATCCCAACCTCGATCCCGAAAAGGGCACGAGCAAGACGGTGGGTATCGTGCTTCAGCCGATCAAGAACTTCAACGCAACGGTCGACTACTTCAACATCAAGGTGGACAAGGTGATCGGCAACATACCGCCGTCATTCATCGTCGGCCAATGTATCAGCGCAGCGCAATTCTGCGACCTGATTCACCGCGACGCCAATGGCACGCTGTGGCTGACCGGTTTCGTCACGGCCACCAATCTGAACCTCGGTTCGCTGGAGACCTCAGGAATCGACATCAGCGCCAACTACAATTGGCCTTTGGACCGGTGGGGCGGACTGGGCTTGAACTTCGTTGGGACCTACCTCAACGACTTCAAGCAACAGAATGTTCCAGGCGGGGGTAAATACGACTGCGCCGGCCTTTTTGGGGCCACTTGTGGCGTCCCGGCGCCGGTGTGGCGACACAATGCTCGCGCGACGTGGTCGACCCCATGGAACGTCGATCTGGCGGTGACGTGGCGGCACGCAGACAAGGTGAAGATCGACAAGAGCGACTCGAACCCGCTGCTGGCGGGGAGCTTCAACTCCGTCGACCGCGAAATGGGGGAACGCGACTACATCGACCTCTTCGCCTCGTGGGCGGTCACCAACCGGGTCGTGCTGCGGATCGGCGTCAACAACGTGTTCGACAAGGATCCGCCTATCGTGTCCTCGTCGGTCGCGGGTGCGCCTTTCGGCAACGGCAATACTTATCCGCAGGTGTACGACGCGCTTGGCCGGCGGATATTCCTTTCGGCGACGGTGAATTTCTAATCCGTCAGCGAGAGCTGCGTCATCCTCGACGGCGAGCCTTTAGGCTCGCCGTTTTTTT
>VBCZ01000050.1 GCA_005889025.1 Betaproteobacteria bacterium | reverse complement strand
CTGCAAACGGCATGGCACGCAGCGAGTCTGAACTGCGTCAAGGATGGACAATGTCGTCTTTGCGTTCGCGGAAGCCATCTATCACGCTCTGTCGCAAGCAATTCTTGCAATGGTTGGCTATGGAAGAGCTGCTGGATTTTCGCTTTCTCAAAAGCGTAGTGCTATCTTTAAAAGGCTTCGATCTCGCGCGGCCGTGCGCGCGCCCTCTGACGCAATCCGTTTGCCCAACATCAACACTGATGATGGCTCACATCAGAAGATACGATTGGAGGTTCGGCGGGAAGCTTCTTATATTGTCATTGTTGCGGTGAACCATGTCTCATTGTCACCGCGCTCTTAATGAAGGAGCACCCGATGGAACGAATCAAACTAGACTATGAGCCCCTGAGGGCCGCCGTCGCACGAGGCGACTCAGCACATATAGAAGCCGAAGCGCGGAAATTGCGCAATCAGCAGATCGCGGGACTTCTGGTTCATGCGGCCACCGGCGTCGTGTCAATCATCATAACAATCGGACGCGGTGTTCCGGGATGCCGTAAGCGTCGTTACGAGGTCGCGCCACAGGATTGAAGGCTGTTGAATTTCATCTGCATGTTAGCGGGACACGGGCTGCGCGGTTCACAAGGCAGCGATGGGGCGTAATCGTGAAAACCGCGCGACATCGACAAGTCTGACGTCGCGATCGCACGACCGAACCCTCAAGTCACGGGCGCCGGGTTGAAAAGAACCAACGCGTTGTGCAGCTTCCATTGCTCGGCCCAGGTCTTCTTTCGGCCGCTGGCCACGTCCAGCATGAACTGGAACAGTTCCCAACCAACCTCTTCGATCGTCTTCTCGCCGGTGGCAATCGTGCCGGCATTCACGTCCATGAGGTCGTGCCAGCGCTTCGCAAGATTGCTGCGCGTGGCGACCTTGATCACCGGAACCTGCGCAAGCCCATAGGGCGTGCCACGGCCGGTCGTGAACACGTGCAGGTTCATCCCGGCGGCGAGCTGCAGCGTGCCGCAGATGAAATCGCTGGCCGGCGTGGCGGCGAAGATTAGGCCTTTCTGGCTGACCCTCTCACCCGGCGGCAGAACACCCGAGATCGGTGAGCTGCCGGATTTGACGATCGAGCCCATTGCCTTCTCGACGATGTTCGACAGACCGCCCTTCTTGTTGCCTGGCGTCGTGTTGGCGCTGCGATCGACCTGGCCTTTTTCGAGGTAGTTGTCGTACCAAGCCATCTCCTTGATCATCGCTTCAGCGACTTCCGGGCTCGTCGCACGCGATGTCAGTTGGTCGATGCCGTCGCGCACCTCGGTGACTTCCGAGAACATCACGGTGGCGCCGGCGCGCACCAGCAAGTCGGTGCAGAAGCCAACCGCCGGGTTGGCGGTAACTCCGGAGAACGCATCGCTGCCGCCGCACTGCACGCCCACCACCAGCTCGCTGGCGGGAACGGTCTCTCGCCGGCGCGCGTTCAGGCGCTCGAGGTGTTCCTCGGCCCGCGTCATGATGGAATCGATCATGGACATGAAGCCCACGTGCCGGTCATCCTGCAGGCGGACCACGTCCAAGGGTGGCTCGGCGTTCTCGCCGACGTCGGCGACGTTGCGTTCGTCGACCAGCGGGATTGTCCCTGGCGGCAGCAGCCGTTCTGGTTGCAGCTTCTCGCAGCCCAGGCTGATCACCATCACCTCGCCGCCGAAGTTCGGGTTGAGGCTGATGTTGCGCAGCGTGCGGATCGGAACGATTGCGTCGGGCGCGTCGATGGCAACGCCGCAGCCATAAGTATGTTCCAGTGCGACCACGTCATCGACGTTCGGAAACTTGGGCAGCAGTTCTTTCTTGATGCGCTGCACGGCAAAATCGGTGACGCCGGCCACGCACTGCACTGTCTGCGTGATCGCCAGGATGTTGCGCGTGCCGACTGAGCCGTCCAGGTTCTGGTAACCCTCGAAGGTGTAGCCCTCTAGCGGCGGCTGCGGCTCGGGCTTGACGGTGGCAATCGGCAGGTTATCGAGCGCACGCGCCGGTGGCATCTTCAGCAGCCGCTCGTGCACCCAGCTCCCCGCGCGAACATTCTTCAGGGTATAGCCGATGGTCACGTTATATCGCAGCACCGGCGTCCCTTCGGGCAGGTCCACCAGCGCGACCTTGTGGCCCTGCGGCACGTGTTCGCGCAGCGTCAGGCCCGAGGGAAACTGAGTGCCCGGCGCCAGACCACCGTCATTGGCCACGATCGCGACGTTGTCGCGCTCGTGCATGCGGATCGTCAGGGGTTTTTGAAGTGTGGCTTCGGCCATTAGTGCTTCCTTCTTCGACTGCGGCGCGGTTTACTGATCCGGCAACAATACCCCGTTTCGCGTGACGTTGCTCAGATGCAGATCTACGGCCTGTACAACGTCCACAGGGCTGGTGACACCGTTGATCGTGGAGTCCGAGACGCGGACAAGTCCGATCGCATCGTCGATGGTGAGACTCCCGTGCGCCGGGTCGATGGGAGTGTTCGCGGGCGAGAAGCCGCGCAGATTGAACGCGTATCTGCTACTGCCGCCGGGGACAATGAGATTGGATATGTAAATCTTGTCTGTGAAGGGCCGGAACGGGCCGGCGTCTTGGGGACGATCCGTGGCGTCGGCAGAATAGAAGTAGTCAATAGTGATCACCCCGTTGCTTGCAGACACGCCGTTGGGAACGTAGATGTTCCGCGCGAAGTAATTCGTCATGAAGCCGCCGCGCCAGGTATTGGTCTTGAAGCGCAGCGCGATATCGAGCGTATTGCTCAGCATCTTCACATTCTGGGCAAAGACATTGTTTACGCCGCCCGACATCTCGCTGCCGAGCGTCACGCCGCCATGGCCGCTTTGCATGATGCATTGGGCAACGATGATGTTCTGGCAGGTGGTCGGGTAGCTGACCCACGGAGGAAGCGCGCCCAACGCCTGCAGGCCAGAGTCGACCATGCCGTCATAGCCGCGCCCGGCTTTGATCGCGATGCAGTCGTCACCGGTGTTGAAGTTGCAGAATTCGATCGCCACGTCGGTGCACGATTCGGGGTCGCAGCCATCGTTGTTCGTCCCCATGCTGTTTGCCGTCACGTATCTAATCGTGACGTTCCTGCAGAACAACAGATGCATTTGCCAGAACGGCGAGCGAGTGATGGTTACCCCTTCGATCAGCACGTTCTCGCACCCATACGGCCCGATCAAGGGCGGCCGCAGATAATGTTGGGTGCCGTTCGGCTCTATCCCGTACACGCGTTGTGAAACCGGGACGTGCCCGGGGACGGCACCCCGCTGCTTGAGTTGCGTGCTGTCGGCAATCTGATTCGGGAAAATATTCGGACCGCCGAAGGGGGCTGACCCCTTCCACCACCACCATGCCGAAGGATTCCCCTGCGCGTTCGGGAAGGTGCCCGCTTGACCATCCAGCGTGCCCCGGCCGGTGACGCCGATATTCGTCTGCCGGAACGCGTAGACGAGCGGTGAATAGTTGAACAGATCATTGCCCTCCCAGCGCGTCAGCACATTCGGGTATTTGCGCGGGTCCGTGCTGAACAGCAGTATGGAATCAAGGTTGGGCAAATACAGGTTGACGTTGCTCAAGAGAGTGATCGCGCCAGTGAAGAAACTGCCGCTCGGCACAACGACCCGCCCGCCGCCGGCAGCGTTACAGGCACGGATCGCGCCATTGATTGCCGCGGTGCAGTCCGTCACGCCGTCGCCGATGGCGCCGAAACTGGTGATGTCGAAGTCCCGCTGCGGGAAGACCGGCGCCTGAATGCGACTCCTGATCAGCGGGGCCGTCACTTGCCAGGCAAATGTTTCCTCTGAGCTCGGCGCGGCATGCCCCAGCGGCGACCGTGCCAGAAAAGCTGCTGCCCCGGCACCCAAAGACGTTTGCAGGAATGCCCTGCGCGAGAGCGTGAATTTCGAGCCTAGGTTCATTTAGTCCTCCAGGTCGGTCTAGGAAAAATTGCGCGCCGCAATCGTAGACATCTCACTGCGGTACAACCGTAATGATATTGCTCGACGCTACCCGCGTCTTGTTCGGCACCAAATAGCGGAACTCGTACTGACCCGGCGCCAACGGCATCGTGAAGTTAACGGTGCCGGTTGTGCCGGGGGTAGTGAACTGTGGCCACAACAGCGCCGTATCCGGGTCGCCGACGCGGTAGAGCCCGATGAAGTCTCGCGTAGAGTGTCCGCTCGGCGCACTCCAGTTGACCGTTACCCTTGTGCCAGGCGCAACGGGACCTGGAGTCGGCCCAGGCGCGACCGTGGCGGGCGTCGCATTAAGGGTATTGGGCACCCAGCCAGCGAGCACAAACGCCGGATCGCTGTATTGTGCCGCCTCCGCGTCCGTGATCTGCCGCGAACAGGACAACCGGTTACTCGTGTCGACCGCGTTGCCGTCGAGATCGGTGCTGTGATACTCCCAAAAATGAATGCTCGGGGCCTGAGCGCAAGTGGTGGCGGGCTTGGGATCGAGCTCCCAGCCGACAGGAATGATATGCATGTCTATCGCGGTGTTGATGAAGACTACCTCGCTGAATGGGAATCTAAGCGGCTCGATACGGCTCAAGTAATACGAGTTGTCTGCCACGCCCGCAGTACGCGTGAACCGGTTTCCGATATATACGAAGCCGTGGTTCGTCTGCGGGTTGCGCACCTGCGTGTACCACTCCGCCGAATGAAGCGCCGTGAACTCCGACTTTTGGAAGAAGGCGGCCCCCGTACCCCACATGAAGTCCACGTCGCCTTCGATATAGCTGTTGGTGACGAACCCCGATGTTTGCAGGCGTAACGTATCCTGGAAGCTCAGCAGATTGACGCGGTTCAACAAAATGCGGTCGTTGTTGCCGCGGAAGGCCTCGGCCTGCGAGCCACCGAAAGGCGTCGTGTTGTGCAGCGTGATGTTCTCCAGCGTGAAATCGGAAGCCTCTACCCCGAACATCGCGCGCCAGCAGTTGAAGAAGTCCGGGCCGTTGGGGATGCGCTGCTGAATGCAGCGGTTCACCGTATCAGTGCTTGGGTTCGGCGAATTGAGCGTATTGTTGTTCGTGTACTGAATAATCGTCCGATCGCGATCCTCCCCGCGGACCGTTATGAACGGCTTCGTTGGCACGACGTAAACGAGCTCGGCGTAGGTGCCCTTGCGAACGTTGACGTTCACGGCTTGCGTATTGCCTGCTGGGACGAAGTCGATAGCGCCTTGAACGGTGCAAAAATCGCCAGTGCCCTCGGTGGCGACGGTGAGCTGATTCGTACCCGGAGGTGGCGCCGAAAGCTTGGTCGAAATGCGCCAGGTCTGTGGGTTACTGATGCCTGCGAAGCCTTCGCCGTCGAGAAGAACACCCGGATCGATCGTAACGTAATAGGCCTGACCGTAATCCAGCTGGCGGTGCAGATAGATCGCGGCGGTGTTGCCGGTGATGATCACGGGAAAGTAATTGAATAAATGGGGCGTCCCGTTGTCGGACACGGCTCCACCGATTGTGCGCTTACGCGAGCCGGGATCCGCGAGGTCGATGGCATCGACCAGGGTACCGTCCAATTGGAATACGCGGATTGCGCCGGATGTTCCTAGCTGAGGTTGCTGGTTGAATGTAATCGAGAGAGGCGTGTCGATGCAAACCTGCGTGGCACCACTCGCGGGAGAAAGCTCCACGGCGAATGCTGCACACACCGATCCGGGAATTACCGCTGCGAACAGGTAAAGCGCCACGGATCGCCACACGCGCCTGGCATGTGCAAGCTCGTCGATGGCCGCGGTATGCGTGCCCGATTGTTCTTTCAGCATGATGCCTCCCTCTGCGCCGTTTGCAACGCGTCCTCTCACACCAAAACCTCAAAGTCGTTTCATCGATGCTTCATTTTGTCATTTACGAGGGAAACCCAACTCTTCCACTGGTGCCTCACGTCATTGCACGGGGGGCCAGGTGGTACCGAAAGGGCTCGTCGGCGAAGGAAAGTCGACGAATGCCTTGCTGCAATCCAGCACGTTCGCAGGATTCAACGCCTGCGTGGCAGCGCCATTCACGACAATACGCCTGTCGGTCGAGGCGAAGATCGGGAGATTGACTCCATTGAGCGTCAGATTGGCGTCCGAGGAGATCACTTCCACGCTCGCAGGCGAATCCGTCACGACATTATTCAATGTCATCACCAGCGGATAGGCCGGATTGTTGAATCCGCCGGTATTGGCCGCAAAGCCTTGCAGCTTGACACCTGTCTTGCCCTGAATACTGACGTTGTTCAAATAGATGTCATGGAAGTTCGGGATCAACGGTCCTGCCGAAGGCAAGGGCCTCGTGCTGTAGTACGGCGTGTACAGCAGCGCATTGGTCGCATTGCGGATGCAGATGTTGTCGTAATAGATGTTGCTGACCTCGCCGCCGCGTGCATAGTCCGACTTGATCCGCAGACCTTCCTCCGAATCGTCGAAACTGTTGTCATACACGTGCACATTACGGACGCCGGCATTGGTTTCGGAACCGATCGAAATGCCATGGCCCCAGTAGATATGGTTATGAGCAATGATGATGCCCCACTTGCGGTCAGAACGAGCATCGCGGTCTCCGTCAACCCCCGGCAAACCGGAACCGGACGGGCTGGGGTTGTTACTTCCCTTCAGAACGATGTCATCGTCGCCGGTGCTGACGTAGTTAAAGGCAAAGACGACATTCTTCAGGTAACCATCGAACGAGATCGCGCGGGCCGACGTCGTTGTGCTGCCGGTTGTGAGCTTCGACGATACCGCCCTGGATGCGGACCCCGGGTCGAATGCGTCGGTGTTCTTGACGTTGTCGCTGTTGAAGGTTGCGCCGGTGTAGAGCGGGTTGCCGTTACCGGCCGGGTTTGCGAACGCAGCAAGGGACGGCGTTTGCAGCTTGACGCCCCAAACGGTGAGGCCGTCGATTCCGCTCGGCACCATGTGGAAGTTGGCGCTGTTGTTCAGGAGTACGCGGTACAGCGTCAGGTTCTTCGCGTAGTTGAAGACCATCATGCGGAAGTTCGACTGCGAAGCGGTACCGGTCGTGCCGTTCTCAACCAAGTTGCCTAGATAGGCCAGATCCCACCAGGTCATGTTGCGAACCGAAGACTTCGAATCGACTACAGTACCGCCGTTGTCGCACGAGGTACCGTCTGCCGCCTGAAGCCCACTGGCATACGCTACGTACGTGTTCGAGCACGTCAAGTCGACTTTCATGATCGGATATGACTTGTTGGTCGTCACGATTTCCGCGTAGCCCCGGCTGTCGATACTGCCGTCGCCCACCACGGCAGAGTTGACCAGGAAATCGCCACCGATCAACGGCAAGCAGTTGGATGAGCTGCCGGCCCTGGTCGCGCTGACCGCCGTGTTACCGCAATACGGGCCGGCCTTGTTGGGCGAATAAGCGATCACGTCACGCGAAGCGACAAGAGTCACGCCTTTGTCGATCCACAACGTTACCCCGGAAGGCAGCGTCAGCGGGCCGCTGATGAAGGCATTTCCCGGACCACTGCCGTTGACGACAAGGCGAACGGCGAATTTCGTCGCACGGTATTTCGGTTTCGCGAGCTCTTCGCCCGATGCACCCGCAATATTCTTGTTCGGTACGGCTGCGGCGACCTGCACTGCAGTAGCAGCGGCATCAGCATCGCCGATCGCAGTGCCGACCTCGGCATTGACCGCTGTGCCACATGCGTCGAGCGCCGCCTGAATGCGCGCCTGGTCGGGGTTCACCTTGACCGGATCAACAGCAACACCGACGCCTGGTACCGACGGATCGGATTCGGGAGGCAAAGCGCCATCTGGACGCGTCACCAAATTATTTCTCGCTTCAAGCTTTGCACATACTTGATCGTCCGTGGGCAGCGTGGGCTCGGGCGGCAGATTCGCGTCGTGATTCGTCGTTCCGACCTGAAACGGCGGACCCACGGCCGGCGCATTGCTGGAACCGCCGCCTCCGCATCCCACCAATGCGACGGAAATCGTTACGGATGACAGCAATGTCATCAATTGCATCATCGTTCGCGAACCGGTTCGATTTAGTACGTTCATTTCTTCCTCCTTGATGAACTGAGGTTTAACCGAATCTGACATACGACGATGAGTTGAAAAAGGCGCCGTGACCTGCTGGAATTCGACTGGGATCGATTGCCACGCAATAGGTATGGGCGCAGTCGAGTTGGCGATGAAGACAAACGGCCGCACTGTCCCCCGGTCACCATGAGCGGGAAGTATTGAAGTTCATAGCTAAGCCGCCACTGGCCGCGCCATCCGTGAGGCGCTTGGCCGAATCTGGATCGACGAGGTCGATGCCGTCACCCTAATGCAACGTAAATCCCAGCTCAGCCACCGTCTAGGAAAAAATTGCGCGCGGCTCAAGCGAGTGCATTTCTCTGGTACTGCGTCGGCGTCATGCCAACGAAAAGTCGAAAGCTGCGGTCGAAATGGCTTTGATCCCAGAACCCGGCCTGCACGGCGACCTGCGCGATCTCGGAACCCTCATGCAGCATCGCCTTCGCTTTCGCGAGGCGCAGCAGCAAATGGTAGCGATGAGGCGTGACGCCTACGATTGCTGTAAAGGCGCGGACGAAATGAAATTTGCTCATGCCGGCAACAGCCGCCAAGTTTACGAGCTGCACCCGCTCGGCATAGTTTTGCTTAAGATGGGCGAGCGCTCGTTCGATCGCGGGCGAGCGTAGCCATGCGACGTAAATCGTGCCCGAATTGATCCGATCGAGCCTGAGTGCGCGAAGCAATCCTTCGGCCCCATCGGTCCATGGCAGGGCTACGCAGATCGCATCGGCGAGCAGCAGACCTTCGAAACAAACAAGACGCGCAGCGCATGCGGATTCGGCTTCCGCCACTGCCTCGGCGTGATAGTAGATGATGTTCGCCCGCGCAGTGGCGAACGCGTCGCGCGCGACAGCGAGCCCGATAGCATTCATGCCGATGATTCCCAGGGTTTTCGAGCGGAAGCTCAGCCAATACGGATATTCGAACCGGCCTCGCGTAACTTGCATGCCTCCTGCCAACTGCAACCACGTAAGTCCGATGTGTGAACCGACGCCTGGGTATGCGCACTGGTGCTCCTTGGCATGAAACCCGGTTGGCGCGGGGAGCGCGGTGGTGATGACATCAATAAGTAACATCTTTTATGCCTACTCAGAGCACCCATTGGCCTTGCGCGCCTGATTCGCACATCGCCTTGGCGCGGACGGTGTTGCCACTGACAGCGCCGGTCCTCGCCGCTATCCTTGCGTTGCGCGTCCCGTCCGAAAACGCCCGTCGCTTACATTCCCTTAGTCAGTACCCATCATAGGCCAGTTAGTTATTCCATAATAATGAATAATTCGACATAATATATGCCGATTAGATATACATTGGAGCGACAAAAATGTCGTCTAAATCCGATTGGCTCCTCCGCGGCCGAATCAAGACCCGGCAGATCGTCCTACTGGTTCATCTCGATGAGCATCGTTCGGTGCTCCGTGCGGCAGAAGCCGCCAACATGACGCAACCGGCAGCGTCGAAGGGTGGTGCCGACTTGGTATGGGGAAATCCTGGTGCGCCATGCACGCGCGGTGTTGGCGGACATGAGTCGTGCGCAAGAAGAAATCACTGCCCTCAAATCTGGGCTTGCCGGCCAGGCGGCCATCGGCGCGGTCGTCAACCCCGCAACCAATCTGGTGCCGCTGGCGATTGGGTTACTCAAGCAGGACCATCCGCAGATCCTGGTCAGGGTGGAGGTGGACACAAGCGACGTCCTGATACGCAAACTGCTCGATGGCAAGCTCGATATCGTGGTGGCTCGCTTCCTTGGGTCAGCTCCGGTTGACGATCTCGATTTCCAAGCGCTCGCCGAGGAATCGCACTCGGTGATCGCACGCGCCGGTCACCGCTTGGCCGGTCGGCGAAGACTCGCCTTAAAGGATCTCGTTAACGAGGCCTGGATCCTGCCCCCGGTCGGTGGTGCCCTGCGCGACCGGTTGAACGCCATGTTCGCGCAAGAGGAGCTTGGGTTTCCGCGAAACGTCGTCGAAACAACGTCGCTGCCGGTCATTACCAGTTTGTTGCAAACGACTGAAATGCTCGCGGCGTTACAGGAGGAGATCGTCAGACCTTATTGCAAGGCAGGCCTGTTGACGGTTCTGCCCTTGAATCTTGACCTCCGCATGGACTTGTTCGGCATCGTCACGCGGCGAGAGCGTCCGATGTCACCCGGCGGAATAGCGATGCTGAATGCCTTACGCTTGGCCGCGACGCGACTTTACCGTCCATCTCAGCGCCACGGTTCAGTCGGGGACAAGCGATCGCTGGCACTGAAATCGAATCGATGAACGTGGTGAAAAAAGCCGCCCACTCAAGGTGCAACCAATCCTGCGTTGCTCTTGGTTGTCTTCATTTCGTCGATCGCGATACTCGTACAATTGGGTGAACACGTGCCTGTGGTGGCTTGCCCGTTTCCTTCATTCTTGAATGTTACTGGATTCGCGCGATCGGTAGGTCCATCGGCACTTCGCGGCCAGCGCGCAGAACTAGGACTGCTCAGGGGCGGCAGTGAAGATTGAATCGCGTACGAAGGCGAGGAAATGTGATGAACGGCCTGGCGACAATTGATTTTCATGGATTGCCGGCAATACAGATACGTGCGCCGGACGGCGCCTGCGCAATCGTGACGTACCACGGCGCACACATCGTCTCCTGGATTCCTGCAGGAGGCGCCGAATGGATCTACTTAAGTGAACACAGCCAGTTCGCCACGGCGGCGCCTATTCGCGGTGGTGTGCCTGTTGTCTTTCCCCAGTTCGCGACCTATGGACCATTGCCCCATCACGGCATCCTGCGAACTCGCGTTTGGCGGCTCGTCGAAGGGAAAGTGCACAACGGACGCGCACGAGTCGACTTTCGTTCGGAAGATTGCGACGAAACGCGCGACGTATGGCCTCACGGTTTCGGTGTGGAACTCGCGGTCGAGGTTGCAGGGAACCACCTTGAGATCGCGATGCAAGTCTAAAATACAGATGGTGTGCGGATGTTGTTCAATGCCGCGCTGCATACGTATCTGCGGATTTCGGACGTGCGACTTATTCAGCTAGTCGGATTGCACGGAACGCAATACCGCGAT
>VBCZ01000353.1 GCA_005889025.1 Betaproteobacteria bacterium | reverse complement strand
CGCTTGATGTAACTGGGGGCAGATCACAGTTTCCCCGCGGCGCTTGAGGCTGAAGTCATCCGTTTGCTTCGGCCAGTCTTTGGCGCCCAATCTTGCGATCACGCTCAGCAACCGGTCCAGGTTGAGTGCGCAACAAACCGTGGTCTGTCCCCTTTTCCACGAATGCCCCTCCCCGAATACCCCGGGTGCATCCATTTCGGACGTTTCAGCGTACAGCCCAGAAGGAAGCGAGCACGTGGTTTGTGGTTTGGTAACGAGGTGAGCGGTGACAGCGGGGACTGGTAATGAAGGCTTTCTCTCCAAGGGCGCACGGGTGATGGGCATTGCCGCCATGGCGTCCCGCATGTTGGGCATGGTCATCATCGTCCTGGCCTTCTGCGCGGGCGGAACGTCGGCTACGCCGTACGTGCCGGCGGACGACGCGGTCGTGCTGGAAAGATTGCCGGAAAGGAATGACCCGGGACTGCGCGAGTTGAAGCGGATGCGCGCGATGCTCGCGGCCACTCCACGCAATCTCGATGTCGCGGCGTCGGTCGCGCGTCGCGCGATCGCAGCCTCCCGCGCGACGGGTGATCCGCGCTTTCTCGGGCAGGCGCAGGCCGCGCTATCGCCGTGGTGGCCACTGCCTGAGGCGCCGCCCGTTGTGGTGCTGCTGCGGGCTACGATAAGGCAAAGCCAGCACGATTTCGACGGGGCGCTGGCCGACCTCGACTGGCTTCTGATAGCCAACCAGCGCGCTGCGCAGGCGCGCCTCACCCGTGCCACGGTGCTAACGGTGGTGGGACGCTTCGCAGAGGCTCAATTCGATTGCGAGCAACTCGCCTCGGTGGCGCCTCCGCTCGTCGTCGCTGGCTGCCTGGCGCCTCCGACCAGCCTCTCGGGCGAGGCGGAGCGCGCCTATACCGAGCTAGTTCAAGCTCTCGAGAGGCCCGGCACCGACCCGGGAACGATCGAATGGGCGCTGACGCTGGCCGCCGAGATCGCGCAGCGGCGCGGCGACGCCGTGGCCGCAGAGCGGCATTTTGCCGCTGCGCTCGCGCTCGATCCGAGCGACGCATACCTGAAAGGCGCCTACGCCGATTTTCTTCTGGATTCCCATCGTCCGCGCGACGTGCTAACACTGGTGGCGGGCGACATCAAGAACGATGCGCTGCTGCTTCGCCTGGTGCTCGCCGAACAGAGGCTGCCTGATCAACGCGATACATTTGTCGCGCACCGCGCCGAAATGGCGGCGCGTTTCGACGCGGCACGCCGGCGCGGCGACAACCTGCATCGGCGAGAGGAAGCACGGTTCCGACTGGCGGTGGAGGGCGACACCCACGGGGCGTTAATGCTCGCCCGCGACAACTGGAAGGTCCAGCGCGAGCCGGCCGACTTACGCATTCTGGTCGATGCCGCGCGGGCGGCGAACGATGCGCCGACGCTGCGGCTTGCGACCGACTGGATCGCCAAGACCCGTCTCGAGGACAAGGCGGTGGTCGCCGCGGTGGCGGAGCCGCGATGATCCGCGCTCTGATGACGGTTTTCGCGTTGTTGTTGGCCGGGGGCGTGGCTGCGCACAAGCCCAGCGACGCTTACCTGACGGTCGAGCGTAGCGGCGCAACGCTGCAGGGCCAGTGGGACATCGCGCTGCGCGACCTCGACAACGCCATCGGGCTGGACGCGAACGGCGATGGCGAAATCACTTGGCATGAGCTCAAGGCGCGCCACGCGGCAATCGACGCCTACGCGCTCGGACGACTGCGCATCGCGTCGGCGGGAGAGACGTGCCCGCTGACGGTGAGCGATCATCTCGTCGATTCGCACACGGACGGGGCCTATGCGGTGTTGAGATTCATCGGCACCTGTCCGCAATCTGGGCCGACGCTGACGATCAACTATCGACTGTTTCGCGACGTCGACCCGCAGCACCGCGGATTGCTGAATTTCGTCGAGTCGGGCGAGAGCCGCAGCGTCGTGTTCAGCGAAGAAACGCCGCTGCGCGTGGTAGGCGGGGACGGCGGCGGACCGCTGGTGCAGTTCGCGACCTACGTGCACGAAGGCGTCTGGCACATCTGGCTCGGCTTCGACCACATTCTGTTCCTGCTGTCGCTGTTGCTGCCCGCCGTGCTGATCCGGCGCGATCGCAAGTGGCGGCCGGGCGGCTCATTCCGCGCAGGGTTCATCGAAGTCGCGAAGGTCGTCACCGCATTCACCATTGCGCATTCGATCACCCTGTCCCTCGCGGCGCTCGGGGTCGTGTCATTGCCGTCGCGCTGGGTCGAGTCCGTCATTGCCTTGTCGGTCGTGCTCGCCGCGCTCAACAACCTGTTCCCGGTCGTGGCAAACGGGCGCTGGATAGCGGCGTTCGCATTCGGCCTTCTGCACGGCTTCGGCTTCGCCGGCGCGCTCAAGGATCTCGGCTTGCCGACAGGCTCGCTCGCGCTGTCGCTGGCCGGCTTCAACATCGGTGTCGAACTCGGGCAGCTCGCCATCGTCGCGCTGTTCCTGCCGCTTGCGTACGCCCTGCGGGCGACGTGGGGCTACCGGAGGCTCCTGCTCGCGGGCGGTTCGGCCGCAATCGCCACGCTCGCCGCGGTGTGGTTCGCCGAGCGCGCATTCGATCTTCCGCTGTTCGCCGCTTTGGCCTCCGTTCCGTGACCACAGTAGCGACGCATTTCGAAAGACTGGCATGTGTGAGGTCGCGAGGTCGCCCCGAATTCCATCGTACCGGACTCGCGCGGACTTGCGGCAACGCGCAATGAATGGACCCTGCGTGCGTCGTTCGTGCGCGGGGGCCGGTGCAACACCCGATCTTCGCGGTCGCGGGGATCGGTTGAATTTCTTTTGATGGAGGAACGTATGCAACGCATCACGCGCATTGTCGTCGGCGCCTGTTTCTGCTGCGCCACGCTGTTTGCGGCTACCTCGTTCGCCGCAAGTCACCGCGAGGCTCCGCTGATCGCCAACGATCCGGCCGCAGACAACACCGATTTCTACATGTTTCGCAGTTGGACCGATCCCAGCAAGGTCGTGTTCATACTCAACGTCATTCCGGGGCAGGAGCCGGGCGCCGGACCGAACTACTTCAACTTCGCCGACGATGTGCTCTACCGGATCAACATCGATACAAACGCCGACGGCAACGCCGAAGACCTCGTCTACGAAATCCGCTTCAAGACCGAGCTGCGCGGCGGATTGACGAGCCTGCAACTGCCGCTGTCGTATGTGGCGCTGCCTCCGATCACGGCACTGGACGGCCCCGGGTCGGACGGCCTCATACTGCGCCAGAGCTATACGGTGACGCAGGTGCGCGGCCACGTGCGCACGAACCTGGGCACGCAAACGATGTACGCGGTCCCGTCGAACGTCGGACCGTTGACGATGCCGAGTTACCAGGCGCTCGCCGCGCAGGGCATCTACCCGCTCGCGAACGGCGGCAAGGTCTTCGCCGGCCAGCGCGACGAGACGTTCTATATCGACCTGGGCGCAGTCTTCGACACGCTCAATCTGCGGCGCACCCCACCGGTCCTCACCCCTGCGGAGGACGCCAACGACGCGGTAAATCCATTCGGCAATGACTTGCTGTCCGGCTTCAACGTCAGCACGATCGCGATCGAAGTGCCGATCAGCTCGGTGACCGCGAATCCCGGCGGCGTCATCGGCGCTTACGTGTCGACGGCGCGGCACAAGGTGCGCGTGTTCAAGAACAAGGATAAGGACGATAAGGATGACGTCGACGCCGGCCCATGGGTGCAGGTGTCGCGGATGGCCAATCCGCTGGTCAACGAGCTCATTATCGGGACCGACTCGAAAGACGAATGGAACACGATCGATCCGAGCGACGAGGCCCAGTTCCTGGGTTTCTACCTCAACTCCCGGGCTGCGACGGCAATCAATCTGCGTTTCGGTCTGACGATTCCCACAACCAACCGGACGGACCTGGTCAATGCGCTGCTCAAGTATCCGTCGCAGCCACAGACCGGCACGTGTGGGCGGAACGACTGCGCGGAACTGCTGCGGCTCAATCTGGCCGTTCCCCCGACGCAGCCTTCGCAGCAGCGTCGACTGTCGGTGCTGGCGGGCGACAACGCAGGTTGGCCCAATGGGCGGCGACCCAACGATGACGTGACTGATATCGTTCTGCGCGTCGTTGCGGGGAAACTGCTGGGCGTGCCGACGGGCAACCTGTTGCTGGGCGACGGCGTGAACTTCAACATCGGCGCCGAGGGCAGCAACCTAACCCCGAACGGCATCTATACCGTGTTCCCGTACCTGCCGACACCACACGACGGCAGGAATCGCCGCCATATCGATTGCGGCGAACCGAGCGCCAATCCCTGCAACTAGCGATCGGAACTGGCGCGCTTCGCCGCGGACACGACAACGCGCCCGGCTACAAACGCCGGGCGCGTTTCATCGCGGCGGCGACATCGCGATCTCGCGAATGATTTGACCGGGATTGCGCGGCGCGGTCTCGAGCGCAGTCTTGTACGCCATCGAATGGTACGATCCGTCGGGACCGTCTTCCCATCTGATCTTCGGCGCTTTTGGCCATCGACTGTCGGGCGCGCGGCTCGCAGAATCCGGGCCGAGTAAATCT
>VBCZ01000052.1 GCA_005889025.1 Betaproteobacteria bacterium | reverse complement strand
CCCGAGGTACGAGTGCTCGATCTTTCGGCGCAGCCATCGCTGCCGACGGCGCTGTCCAAACCCCACCAGGAAGACTCTCGCGCACCCGCAAGCGCGTGGGTGTGCCGCGGCGTTTCGTGCCTGCCGCCGATCCACTCGCTCAAAACGCTGGAAGAGGCGCTCGCCTCCGACGAATGACGGGTCGGGTGGCATCGACGGACGCGATCCGGTACCATGCCGCGCACCCCGTCCACCCACGTGAGGTTGCAATGAAATCGCGATGGATCGCGCTTGCCGCGAGCCTTTCTTTTGCGGGCGCGTCGCATGCGGCGCTCGATAATGCCACGGCCGATGCGCTGATGACAAAGGCCGGATGCGCCGCGTGCCATGCCGTCGACAAGAAGATCGTCGGGCCTGCATACCAGGAGGTCGCGGCAAAGTACAAGGGCGACAACGACGCCGCGGCCAAGCTGATCGACAAAGTGAAAAAAGGCGGCGTTGGCGTATGGGGTGAGACTCCCATGCCGCCCAACACGCATGTCTCCGACGCCGATATCAATGAGCTCGTCGGCTGGATACTTACACTGAAAAAATAGCAGGAGACTGCTCGAGGCCGGCATCGACTGGGGCCGATTCTATCGTCGAGCTTTGACAAGGCCGCACCGCAACGGGTAATCTAGAAAAAGTTCCGTGCAGGAGAGCGCAGCCGAAATTCAACGGTTGCCGCCGAAGGCGTAACTCCCGCGATCGCTCAGGCAAAAAGGACTGCGCGGACAGCATCGATCATCTGGAGAGCGGCGGCGCGACTTTGGTTTGGTTCATGCCGCCCACCGAAGGGGCACCGGCGCAGCGTACAGGCCACGAGCGCGCCGCAATCTCTCAGGTAAAAGGACAGACGGGGCAAAGCCGAAATCGAGCTTTGCCCTTTTGTTCGTCCGTGTTCCAGGTCGAAAGGCATGCTCAACACTACGCCGCTCAATGCCCTGCACCGCGCTGCGGGGGCGAAGATGGTCGACTTCGGCGGTTGGGAGATGCCGGTCAACTACGGCTCGCAAATCGAGGAGCACCACGCGGTGCGCCGCGATGCGGGGATGTTCGATGTTTCGCACATGCTCGCGATCGATCTTCGCGGCGACGGCGCGCGGCGCTTTCTGAGTTATGCACTCGCCAACAACGTCGACAAGCTGGCGGCGCCGGGAAAGGCGCTGTATTCGTGCCTGCTTCGGCCCGACGGTGGTGTGCTCGACGATCTCATCGCCTATTTCATTCGCGAAGATGCGTTCCGTCTCGTCGTCAACGCCGGCACCGCCGACAAGGACGTCGAATGGGTGGAGTCCCTATCGAGAGAACGCGCGCCGCGCCTCGTGCTCGTACCGCGTCGCGATCTCGCCATGATCGCGGTGCAGGGCCCTCGGGCGCGCGAGCGTGTCTGGTCGGCGCTGCCGCAGACGCGCGAGGCCACCGAAGCGCTCAAGCCTTTTGTCGCGGTGCAGATCGGCGACTATTTTCTGGCGCGCACCGGCTACACCGGAGAAGACGGTTTCGAAGTCACGCTTCCGGCCACGCGCGCGGCGGAGCTCTGGGATGCGCTTGCCGGCGCGGGGGTCAGGCGTTGCGGGCTGGGTGCGCGCGATACCTTGCGGCTCGAGGCGGGCATGAACCTGTACGGCCAGGACATGGACGAATCGGTCGATCCGCTGGAATCGGGACTCGCCTGGACCGTCGATCTTTCCGGCGCGCGTGATTTCGTCGGCAAAGCGGCGCTGCTTTCCAAACCCAGGCTTCGAACCTTGGTCGGCTTGATTCTCGTCGACAAGGGCGGCGTGTTGCGCGGCCATCAACGAGTTCAAACCGCGCGCGGCGACGGCGTTGTCACCAGCGGCACTTTTTCTCCGACGCTCGGTGCGTCGATAGCGCTCGCGCGCGTGCCGGCGGGGGTGGCTCCCGGGGAGAATGTTCACGTCGCGATACGCGGCAAGCTGCTTGCTGCGCGCGTGGTCAAACCGCCTTTCGTACGCAATGGAAAAATCCTTGTCGAACCCTAGGAGCTGATGATGAATGTCCCCAGCGAGCTCAAGTACACCGAGAGCCACGAATGGATACGGACCGAGCCCGACGGAAACCTCACCGTCGGCATCACCGACCATGCGCAGCAAGCGCTCGGCGATCTGGTGTTCATCGAACTGCCGGCCATGGGGCGGACGTTGCAGGCAGGAGAGGCATGCGCGGTCGTCGAGTCGGTGAAAGCCGCATCGGATATCTATGCTCCGGTCGCGGGCGTCGTCGTTGCGGCCAACGACGAAATCGCCGCCGCGCCGGAAAAGGTCAATGCCGATCCCTACGGCAGCTGGCTCTTCAAGCTCAAGCCGTCCGATCCTGCGGCGCCGGAGAAGCTCCTCGACGCGCCCGCCTACGCCAAGGTCGCGGGCGATGATTGAGAGCCACGCGATGAAGACGCAGGATGTCCCGCCTCGCACGAGCGTCGAGCGACGCGCGCTGATCGATCTGGAGCAGCACCGCGGCTTTGTCGATCGTCACGTAGGCATCGGCGATAAAGAGCAGGCGGAGATGCTCAAGGTTCTGGGCTATCCGACCCGGGAAGCGCTGATCGACGCGATTGTTCCTCAAGCCATACGAATCGCGGCACCGCTTGCGCTGCCTCCCGCCAAAGGCGAAGAGGAGGCGCTCAGCGAGCTCCGGGCGATCGCGGCCAAGAACCGCGTATTCAGATCGTTTATCGGACAGGGCTACTACGGCACGTACACGCCGCCGGTGATTCTTCGCAACGTCCTGGAAAATCCCGCCTGGTACACCGCGTACACGCCGTATCAGCCCGAGATATCGCAGGGGCGTCTCGAAGCGCTGGTCAACTTTCAGACGATGATCTGCGATCTGACCGGGATGGCCATCGCGAATGCATCCATGCTCGACGAGGCCACCGCCGCCGCGGAAGCGATGGCGCTCTGCCGGCGCAGCGTAAAAAGCAAACAGAACGTTTTCTTCGTCGCCGACGACGTGCTGCCACAGACCATCGATGTCGTCCGAACGAGAGCCGGCCCGCTCGGCGTATCGGTGGTCGTGGGCCCCGCCGAATCCGCCACAGGGTGCGGTTGCTTCGCCGCGCTTCTTCAGTACCCCGGCGCCAACGGAGACGTTCGCGATTATCGTGCGCTGGTCGAAGCGCTCCATTCGCAAGGCGCGATGGCCATCGCCGCGGGCGATCTGCTTGCGCTCGCGATCCTTGTGCCACCCGGCGAGTGGGGAGCCGATGTCGTGGTCGGAACCAGCCAGCGCTACGGCGTGCCGATGGGCTTTGGTGGACCGCACGCAGCGTTTCTCGCGACCCGAGACGAGCTCAAGCGCAACCTTCCCGGAAGGCTGGTCGGCGTGACGCTCGATGCCAACGGAGCGCCGGCCTATCGCTTGGCGCTCCAGACGCGCGAGCAGCATATCCGACGCGAAAAAGCGACGTCGAATATATGCACCGCACAGGTCTTGCTCGCGGTTCTTGCGGGCATGTACGCGGTGTATCACGGCCCGCGGGGCCTCGCGACCATCGCGCTGCGGGTGCACAGGCTGACTGCGGTCCTGGCCGCTGGATTGGAAAGGCTCGGCGTTCGCGTGCTCAATACCGCGTTTTTCGACACGATCACGGTCGATGTCGGCGAACGCATGGCGGAAATACGCGAGCGTGCATACGCACGCGGTGCCAATCTGCGCGACGTCGACGCTGCCAGCGTCGGGATATCGCTAGATGAAACGACGACTCGCGCGGAGGTGAGGCTCCTGTGGGAGATCCTGGCGCCGCGGGGATCGGCGTTGCCGGATTTCTCGCAAGTCGAACCGGGTGTCGGCGATCGGTTCCCCCCGGCGCTGGCGCGAACGTCCGAGTTTCTCACGCACCCGACGTTCAATCGCTACCACTCCGAAACCGAGATGATGCGCTATCTGCGCCGCCTTGCCGACCGCGATATCGCGCTCGACCGGGCGATGATCCCGCTGGGGTCCTGCACCATGAAGCTCAATGCGGCAATCGAGATGTTTCCGGTGACCTGGCGCGAGTTTTCGCACGTGCATCCCTTTGCTCCGCAAAACCAGACGGTCGGCTATCGCGAAATGATCAGCCAACTGGAGCGGATGCTTTGCGCCGTGACGGGATATGCAGCCGTTTCGCTGCAGCCGAACGCCGGTTCACAGGGCGAATATGCCGGACTCCTGATCATTCGTGCATACCACGAATCGCGCGGCGAGTCGCATCGCAAGGTTTGCCTCATCCCGGCATCGGCTCACGGGACGAATCCCGCATCGGCGCAAATGGCCGGAATGGAGGTTGTCGTGGTCGCCTGCGACAAAAACGGCAACGTCGATTTGACCGACCTCCGGGCGAAGGCAAGTGCGCACCGCGCGGATCTGGCCGCGATCATGGTGACATATCCGTCGACCCACGGCGTGTTCGAGCCCACCATCCGCGATATCTGCGACATCGTTCACGCCAACGGCGGGCAGGTGTATGTCGATGGCGCGAATCTGAATGCACTGGTGGGCCTCGCTGCACCCGGGCAATTCGGCGCCGATGTATCGCACCTCAACCTGCACAAGACATTCTGCATTCCGCACGGCGGAGGCGGCCCGGGTGTCGGACCCGTGGCGGTGCGCGCGCATCTTGCGAAATTCCTTCCCGGTCACCGCAGCCTACCCCGCGACGAAATCACGCATGGCCCGGAGACGCTCGGCGGCGGCGTGGACCACGAACGCAAGAATGTGCGCATCGGTCCGGTCTCCGCCGCGCCGTTCGGGAGCGCGAGCATCCTGGCGATCTCCTGGATGTACATAAACATGATGGGAGCCGACGGGCTCAAGGCGGCGACCGAGTCGGCGATCCTGGCGGCGAACTACATCGCGAAGCGGCTTTCCGCCCATTATCCGGTTCTTTATTCCGGGCGCGGCGGACTGGTCGCGCACGAATGCATCCTCGACTTGCGCCCTCTCAAGGAAGCGAGCGACATCTCGGTCGATGATGTCGCCAAGCGGCTCATCGACTACGGCTTCCACGCGCCGACTATGAGCTTCCCGGTGCCCGGGACGTTGATGATCGAGCCTACCGAGAGCGAGTCCAAGGCCGAGCTCGACCGATTCGTCGATGCAATGATCGCCATCCGGGCCGAGATCCGCGCGGTCGAGGAAGGTCGCGCCGACCGCGACGACAACCTGCTCAAGAACGCGCCTCACACCGCGGCGAGCCTGCTCGCCGCGGATTGGGCGCATCCCTATACCCGCGAGCAGGCGGCGTATCCCCTTCCCGCCCTCAGGCAGGACAAGTACTGGCCGCCGGTCGGACGCGCCGATAACGTCTACGGCGACAGGAATCTGTTTTGCGCCTGCGTGCCTGTCGCGGAGTATGCCTAGGCGGAACGCGCATCGATGAAGGTGCTCGTGCTCGGCGCGGGGGTCATCGGAACGACGAGCGCCTGGTTTCTGCGCGAGCGCGGCCACGAGGTTACCGTGATCGAGCGGCAGGGCGCCGCCGCGATGGAAACATCGTTTGCCAACGGCGGGCAGATTTCGGTCTCGCACATCGAGCCCTGGGCCAACCCCGCCACGCCCATGAAAATCCTCAAATGGCTGGGACAACCCGATGCGCCGCTCTTGTTCCGCCCGCGGCTCGATGCCCGGCAGATTCGCTGGGGATTTCAATTCCTGATCGAATGCCTGCCGTGGCGCACGCGACGCAACATGCTTCAGATCCTGGCGATCAGCAAATATTCGGGTGAGACGCTGCGCGCGCTGCGCGCGCAAACGCATCTTAGCTACGACGATCTGCAGCGTGGCGTACTGCAGATCTATACCGATCGCAAAGGGTTCGACGACGCTGCTCCAGCGGCGGAGCTGGTGCGCGCATACGGCATCGCGCGCGAGCTCAAGACGGCCGATGAATGCATACGCATCGAGCCGGCACTCTCCGCGCGCCGGAAATGGATCGTCGGCGGAACGTATACGGCAAGCGACGAAAGCGGCGACGCGCGAAAATTCACGCAGGAACTTGCAGCGCTGGCAGCGGCGCGTGGAGTCGCTTTCCGCTACGGGATGACCGCCGAGTCTCTCGCGGTCGTCGGAGATACCGTCGCGGGCTTGCGCGCGGTCAACGAACACAATCGCAAGGAGGTCGTAAGCGCCGATGCCTACGTCGTTTGCCTTGCAAGCCATAGTCCCAAGCTGCTTGTGCCCATCGGGGTGAAGGCGCTCGTGTATCCCGCCAAAGGCTATTCGGCAACGCTTCCCATCGTCGATGCTGCGCTCGCCCCGACCGTGAGCATGACCGACGATGCAAAGAACCTCGTCTTCACCCGTCTTGGAGACCGATTGCGCGTCGCCGGGACCGCAGAGCTTTCCGGTTACAGCCTCGAGCTCAACCAGGTTCGTTGCGAAGCGCTGACGCGCCGCGCGCAGGAATGGTTCGGCAATGCGGTCGATGCGACGCATGCCGAGTACTGGACCGGACTGCGGCCGGCAACGCCCTCCAACGTGCCTCTGATCGGCAGAACGCGCCTGCACAATCTGTTTCTCAACACCGGCCACGGCACGCTCGGATGGACGATGGCGGCGGGCTCCGGAAAGGCGCTTGCCGATATCGTGTCGGGTCGCAAGCCGGAAATCGATTTCGCGTTCACGGGCCTTTGATGGCTGAACGCGGGCTTGCAGGCCGAATTCGGCGGACGCTGTTCGAGGACGCGGGCAGGCCTTGCCCTAGCGCAGGACCCAGATGACCGCGCCGAGCCAGAAGACGGCTGCGACTTGAAGATGGCGGTCGCTCAAGAACAGCCGGCTCGGGTCCTCGGCTGCGTCCTGACGGTCGAGCAGGTACAGATAGCGGAAAAGCGCATAGGTCACGATCGGCACGGTGTAGACCAGATCGGCGCTTCCGTGCAGCGCGATCGTCTGCGGGCTGATGGTGTACAGACTATAGGCAATCAAGGTGCCGCTGACGCACACGGTGATCAGCCGGTCGAGCAGGGCGGGCGAGTATCGGGACAACACGTCGCGGCCCGACTCGGGTTGCATGCCGACGAGCTCCGCGCGCCGCTTGCCGAAGCCCAGCAGCAGCGTGAGCATGAGTCCGCACATCAGCAACCACGGCGAGGGCGCGATCCCTACACCGACCGTGCCTGCGAGAATACGCAGCAAAAAACCCAGCGCGACCGCAATGACATCGACGATGACCATGCGCTTCAACGCGAGCGAATACGCCGCGTTCAACGCCAGGTAAATCGCCAGCACCGCAACCAGCTGCACACCGACGCGCGCGGCCAGGGCGAAAGCGCCGACGCCCAGTAGCAAGGCGAGCGCCACGCCGCCCGTCCGGGAGATTCGCCCGGCGGCAATCGGACGTTCGCGCTTCACTGGGTGCGCGCGGTCGGTGGCGCGATCGATCCAGTCGTTGCCGACATAAACCGCGCTTGCGAGCAGACAAAACGCGACGAACGCCGTCGCGACGTCGATGGCAAGCGCGGTGTTGTGCCATTCCCGGGCGAATAGGAACCCCGCCCCGACAAACGCATTCTTCACCCATTGCCGCGGTCTTATCGCCTGCCAGTAATGCATAATCATCGCTGGTCCTCTGGCCTTCGCGTGCCGTTGCGCGCCGCTTGGTTTCCCCGGGTCCAACATGCTTAAGCTTCACTTAAGCGGCGGCGATCGAAGTCGAGACATCATGCCTGAGCGCAAGCGAATCGTGGCGCTGGTCGCAGTGGCGTTGATTGCGCTTGGCGCCTGGCGGATAGTCGCGGTCATTTCCGCGACGCCGATGCTGGGGTATGCGAACCAGTTCGACATGCGGCGCATTTCGGCCTGCGTCGGCCTTTGGCCTGACGTTGCCGCCTCGGAACGCCTGCGGGCGCATCCGGAAGCGCCAATCGCGCGTTATGTGCGCGGCGAGCGCAGGCCCGACGAATGCTACATCAGCACCGAGGTCGTCTTCGCGGCGGGCGCCGTGGCGATCGCGGCGATCCATGGAGGCACGGTCGATGTGCGCGTGCTCGGCGCGATCAAGGCGACGGCACTTCTGCTCGCCGCGCTGGCGCTCCACGCGCTATTTTCGCGGAAACCGTCGTGGGCTCTCGCGCATGCGCTCGTGTTCGCGCTGGTCATCGGCGATCCGTCGAATACGCTCTGGCTCAATACGCTTTACACCGAATTCTCCGCGGTTTTCTTCGCGTATGTGTCGATCGCGTTGCTGGTCGCGATTGCGGCCCGGGAAGCGCTCGACACGCCCGCGCGGCCACGCTTGGTGAGGCTGTTCGCGGTCAGTCTGGTCGGACTCGGATTGTCGCGACAGCAGCACTTTCTCCTTCCCGCGCTGATCGCGCTGCCCGCGGCCTATTCGATGGGGAGACCCGCCCGGCACGCGGCGATCGGGCTGCTCGTTGTCGTCTGCGCTATCGCAATCGTCCAATTTGCCGCGCTCCCGCGTCACCCGACGATCATTTCCGCCAATAACGTCGATGTCGTGCTCGGCGCGATCCTGCCTGCATCCAAGGATCCTGCCGCTACTGCCGAGCGGCTCGGACTGCCGCGGCCTTGTCTGCAGTCCATGGGAGCCACCTGGTACGAGCCGATGGGCGAGTCGCTGGAATCGACTTGCCCCGAAGTCCTGGCCATGTCGCGCGGGCGTATCGCGGCGCTGTTGCTGCGCGAACCCATGACCGCGCTGCGCGTCTTGCTGCGCGGCTGGCCGCAGCTGCAAGACTGGCGGCTTGGCTACCTGGGCGCCATCGAGAGGCAGCGTTTTGCCGGTGCCGAAGCCGTCCGCGCCGTCGTGGGACCGCCGGCGGTCAGTGTGGCGCCATGGCTCACCGCACTTCCGCCGGCGCTGTTTCGGTTCTTGCTGGCCTCCTCGCTTGGGCTTCTCGCCGCAAGCGCCTGTGCCTGCCTCCGGGACATGGCGCGCGGCCGCTCGGCTCCGCTCGCGCTGGCGTTGTTCGCGCTTACGGGGTCAGCCTGGTATGCGATCGCGACCGCGATGTTCGGCGACGGCTATGTCGAGGTCTCGCGACACGCGCAGCTCGCCGCGCCGTGCCTGTATGCAGCGGCGGTCGTGCTGGTCGCATCGCTGTTTGCGCCGCTGGTTTCCTTCGACATCAGGTCAAGACGCACGGCGTTCGCTTCCGCGGGCTTTCTGGCCGCTTCGGCGGCGCTCGGCGGTTTGTTGTCGATGGTTCTGAGCACTGCGATGGAAAGGGTGCCGATGGCAATCGGCGTCGTCGATCGGCCGACCCGCAATATCGTTCCCGCCGCGCCGCTGGAATTTACCGGCTGGGCGCTCGAGCCGTCGGGTGTCGCGGCGGTTGAGCTCGTGACCGACGACCAACGCTTGGTCGCGGCGCGCTACGGGCTGCCGTATGCCGGGGCGCGGGGCGAGGCGCTGCGTTTGTATTTTCCTTCGTATCCGGATGTCGATGCCGCGGGGTTCGTTGCCGAGCTGCCGGCAGTTGCGCTTGCGAAAGGAGCGCTCGACGTGCGCACCATCGTCGTCGCTAAGACAGGTACGCGCACAGAGATCGACCGGCGCCGGATCGTTGCGGAGCGCCACTAGAATGCGCGGCGATAAGCTGCTGCGCGCATTGCTGCTGCTGGCACCGTGCGTTGCATGCGCGGTGATGTACTTGCCGACGCTTTCGGGCGGGTTCTTAAGCGACGATTACGCGGTCCTGGGCGCGCTCGACGCGTGGCATCGCGAGGGACGACTCGGCGCTGCGCTCCTGTCCAAGTTTGCGTCGGGGCTGGATACGCCGAGCAACTATTACCGGCCGCTGTCGATGCTGAGCTTTGGCGCCAATTTCATGCTGTCGGGCGCGGTGGCGTACCCGTGGCGGCTTGCCAATCTGCTCCTCCATCTTGCGAGCGGCGCGTTGTTGTTCACGATTGCGCATCACCTTATCGACGATCGCGGCGGCGTGACCAGGACTTCATGGGCGCCCGCGGTTGCGGCAAGCGTATTTCTGCTCTTCCCCACCAGTGCGGAAGCCGTGGCGTGGGTTTCCGGCCGTTACGATGTGCTGGCGCTGTTTTTTTACTTGCTGTCGGTCGCGTGCTTCCAGCGCATGGTTCACTGGAGCGACCGATGGGGATGGTCATCGCTCGCCGCGGCGGCATGCGCGTTCGCGAGCAAGGAGTCGGCGGTGGTATTGCCGGTGTTCGTGACAGCGCTTGCCATTGCGCGCCGGTCCGCAGGGCCCCGCGGCGTGCTGATCGGGCTTATCGAAGCTTCGCCGTGGCTTGCGCTGGCGGTCGTCTATGTCGCCGCGCGGGCGGCCGTCTTCGGGAACCCGTTCCGGGTATACGCCGGCACTTCGCCGCTCGACACTGTGCTCAATGGAGATGCGCTGCATGCGCTCGCGTCGGTCCCCGCCTGGCTCGACGCGGCGCTCTCGCCCACGGCCGCGCGCATCGCATTTCTGGCGGCATCTGCGGCCCTGATCGTCGCGGGCGCCGTGCGCAGCCTGATGCGTCGGGCGGCGGCGGAATGGCTCGCCGTCGCGACGACGATGCTGCTCTCGGTCGCTCTGCTGCTGCCACATGTATCCGCACTCGCCCCGACAGGAGAACAGGGTCGCCTTTTCTATGCCGGCTCAGCATTATTTTCCTTGCTGGTCGCGTACGCGTTGTCGCCTGTCATCGGCACCCAGCCGGGATTTCGCACCGCGACGGCCGTCGTGGTTACGCTCTTGCTTGGCGCCGAAGCCGTCCTGTTGCGCGGGAACATTACGCAGTGGGCGCGCGCCGGCTCGCAAGTGAGGACGCTCGCACTCGAGCTTCCGCGTCTTGCGCTCGAGATTCCGCCTGACGGCTACGGATTCGTGCTCGTGCCCGATCATCTCGGCAGCGTCCCGTTTGCGCGCAACGCGCAAGGTGGACTCGTGCTGCCGCCCTCGCAATCCGTGCCGCTTTCGATGCGCCTGATCGTGCAGACACCCGCGGATCTACCCGCATGGCCGGACCACATACGCCGAGGCCTCGTCGACGCGTTGCGACGCTATCCCCTCGACAGCGTGTGGAGCGCCGTGGGATCCGGAAGAGCCGTCATCCCCATGATGCCGTCGAACTACTATTGCTGGAACGCGACAAGCGGGAAAGCAGAAGCGCTCGCGCTTGCGTCCGCGCTCGACAGCCAATGGCTCGACGCCTGGAAGGGCGCGCTCGCGAATGGCCCTTGCAGCGCTCTATCGGCGGAGCTTCCTTAGGCGCCAGGCGCGCGCCGTTTCGGCGTCGCCGCTAGTCGAGCGATTCGACGCCCGGCGCAAGTACGACGTCGAACGCCAGCTTCCATTCGCCGCGCGCATCGCGCAGCCAGAGGTGAATGTAATGGGCGTCGACGGCGCGGCCATCGGAGCGGTCGAAATGCACGGTGCCGTAGCTGTAGGCGAGGTCCGCCGACTGCGACGCGTGCGCTGCGATGGGGCGCCATTCAAAGCTCGTGGTCCGCTGCGCGAGATAGCCTGACGCTGCGTCG
>VBCZ01000350.1 GCA_005889025.1 Betaproteobacteria bacterium | reverse complement strand
TTACTCGATTCTCGGTGTCGAGCGGACCGCAAGCGAAGACAACATCAAGAAGGCGTACCGCAAGCTTGCGAAAAAATTTCACCCCGACGTCTCCAAGGAACATGGCGCCGAGGAAAATTCAAGGAAATTGCAGAGGCCTACGCGACGCTGAAGGACAAAGAGAAGCGCGCGGCCTACGATCAGCTCGGAAGTCACTCATCGGGTCAGGAATTCCGGCCGCCTCCAGACTGGTGGAAGCAATTCGGCGAGTCTCAATCGGGATTCGAGAACATCGACCTCGGCGACCTTTTCGCGGGGTTCGCGGCTGGCCCGGGGCGGCGGCGGTCGCGCGGCGACATGCGCATTCCGGGCGAGGACTATGAGGTCGCGGTCCACATCACGCTCGAGCAGGCGTTTCACGGCACGGAGATCGAGCTGGAACTGTCGATGCCCGAATACGACGCAAACGGCTTCATGCAGCGCGTTCCGCGCAAGCTGAAGGCGCGCATCCCGCGAGGCGCGACCGACGGTCAGCGATTGAGACTTCCGGGCAAAGGCGGAAAAGGACTCAACGGGGGGCGTGACGGCGATCTCTATCTCAACATCACCTTGCACCCGCATTCGCTGTACCGGGTCAGCGGCAACGATATCTATCTCGATCTCCCATTGGCGCCGTGGGAGGCTGTGCTCGGCACCAAGGTCAGGGTGCCGACGCTGGCGGGCGCGGTGAACATGACGATCCCGGCGGGGACCCGCGCCGGGCAAAAGCTGCGGCTCGCGGGCCGCGGCCTTCCCCGTCCGAGCTCGGGCGCAGGCGACCTTTTCGCGATCGCGCAGATCGCCGTGCCGACGGTTGTCAACGATCGCGAGCGGACATTGTTCAGCCAGCTGGCCGAAACGTCCACATTCAATCCGCGCGGCCATTTCGAATAGGAGGACGAGGTGCATATCGAATATAGCGAGGCACTGTGGATCGACGAGCAGCCGATTGTCCCGCTCGAGGAGCTGGCGGAGCGATCGGGCCTGTCGATATCGCAACTGCGCGAGCTCGTCGATTACGGGGCGCTCGCACCCATCGATCCCGATGCGGCGCAGTGGACATTCCAAACACAATGCATCGTGGCGGCTCGGATCGCCTATCGCCTGCACCACGATTTCGAGCTTCCCCCGGAAGGGCTGGCCGTCGTCATGGGTCTGGTCGAACGCGTGCAGGCGCTGGAAGCCGAGCTGCGGGATTTGCGCGCTCGCTCGCCACGCTTGCGATGACGGCACCGCGGTGACGCCAGTCGAGCTTCCGTATGACGACACCTCGATTGTAAAATTCACAAACGCCCATTCACGACGTGCAGCCACACGGACCGGTCGAACTCGTGCTGCGGGCGCGCGGTCAAAAAACGCTCGCGAGTCGAGGCGCCCGGCGGTGCGAGACGGTGTCGCAAGAGCGC
Source organism: Betaproteobacteria bacterium (assembly GCA_005889025.1). Taxonomy (GTDB): domain Bacteria; phylum Pseudomonadota; class Gammaproteobacteria; order Burkholderiales; family Casimicrobiaceae; genus PALSA-1003. The sequence continues at coordinate 2,380 of VBCZ01000350.1, read as the reverse complement.
GAGCAATTCCTCCTGAAAGGCTAGCATGGCCATCCACGCGCCCACTCGCGGTCCATCGCTGAATCCCGTCGATCACGTCCTCGGTCCTGCAAGCGCGCGGATCGTTGTCATCGAATACGGCGATTTCGAATGCCCGTCTTGTGCGCAGGCATATCCCGGCGTCAAGATTCTGCTCAAGCGATTCGACCGGCGGATACGCTTCGCGTATCGGCATTTCCCGATCGTCGAAGCGCACCCTCACGCCGAGCTCGCTGCCGAAGCGTCGGAAGCCGCCGGCGCGCAGGGCAAGTTCTGGGGCATGCATGACCAGCTCTTCGAGAATCAGCAGCATCTGAAGCTGAAGGCGCTCCGCCGCTATGCCGACGCGATCGGTCTCGACCTGACCCGCTTCGACGCCGAGATGGCGGACCACATCTACCTCCAGCGCGTGCAGGAGCACCTGGCGAGCGGGCGGACGATGGGGGTGCACAGCACGCCGGGGTTCTTTGTCGATGGCACGGTGGTCGACGTCTCATTTGGCATGGATCGCCTTTTCGACGCCGTCGAGGCTCGGATCAAATCCCGCTAGGGACAAGGGACGCGCGCGAAGAAGGACTTGAGGCGGCCAGTTCCGCCGGCTTGGCTTGGATGCGCGGCAACAATAAGACGACATTGGCGGCTACCACCATCCTGACGGGCCGCACCGGACGCCGCTGGCTTCGCCGGCTCGGTCCCGGACTCATCACCGGCGCTGCCGACGACCTCATCAGCGCGCGCATCGGACGAGTCACTGGGAAAGGCCTTGCCGCCAATATCCGCGAGCATTTTCCGGTGCCGGTGCTGTATGCGATCGTAGTCATGCTGCTCGTGGCAAACACCATCAACATCGCCGCTGATATCGCGGCAATGGGCGAGAGCGTGCGGCTGGTGATCGGCGGCAGCTCGCACGTGTATGCCGTGCTGTTCGGAATAACCTGCCTGCTGTTGGAAGTGTTTCTCACTTATCGGCAGTACGTTCGTTATCTCAAGTGGCTGACGGTCGCCCTGTTGTCATATGTCGCGGTCGTTTTCGCGATCGATGTTCCATGGCTGAAAGTGCTCACCGAGTCGATCTGGCCCAAGCTCGCCATGTCGAGCGGCATGCTCACGGTGGTGGTCGCGGTCCTCGGCACGACCATCAGCCCGTATCTTTTTTTCTGGCAGGCGGCGCAGGAGGTCGAGGAGATGAAGTCGAGCTTCATGGCCAGATCGCTCAAAAAGCGCCCGGCCCACTCCCGATGGCATCTCGATCGCATCGCTATCGATACGGTGACCGGGATGACTTTTTCCAATCTCATCGCTTTCTGCATCATCGTTGCAACGGCAGCGACCCTTAATCGCGCCGGCGTGACCAACATTGAAAGCTCGGCCCAGGCAGCCGAAGCTTTGCGTCCCCTGGCCGGAGAGTTCGCCGCTGTGCTTTTCAGTATGGGGATCGTCGGGACGGGGCTGCTTGCCGTGCCGGTTCTTGCCGGATCGGCAGCGTACGCGGTGGCCGAATCGTTTCGCTGGAAAGGCGGGCTTGATCTCCAGCTGCGGCAGGCCAAAGGGTTCTACGCCATCGTTGCGGTTGCAACCCTCGGCGGTGTGGCGCTCAACTTCACCGGGATCGATCCCATCCGGGCGCTGTTCTGGACCGCGGTCATCAACGGCGTCATTGCCGTCCCCATCATGGCGGTGATGATGACCCTGGCGGGAAAGCGAAGAGTGATGGGACCATTTATTGTCAATCGCGGGGTAAAGCTCCTCGGCTGGACAGCGACAGCGATCATGGCGGTTGCCGTGGCTGCGATGCTGCTGGTGTGATTCGATCGCGCTTGGGAACGTCCGGGTCGCCGCGTTCATCTAATTTTCCAACGAGCCCAGGGAATACAGACATGGCCCCGGCAGTCGAGTCGCTTCCCCTATCCAGCCTGAGCGATCTGGAACTTGCCACTCGGATGGCACGGGGCGACCGTGGCGCATTTACGACGGTCATGCGCCGGCATAACCGGCTGCTGTTTCGCACCGCTCGCGCGATACTCCGCGACGATGCGGATGCCGAGGACGCGGTTCAGGATGCGTACCTCAAGGCGTATGCGAGGATCGGCACCTTCGCCGGCGACTCGCGGCTTTCCACCTGGCTGGTGCGCATCGTCGTCAATGAGGCGCTGGGCCGATTGCGTCAGCGCAAGCGCGATCAGACGGTCGTGCCTTTTTCGCCGAGCCGTGAGCGGCCATCGGAGAGCGAGGAAGATATGGCGCCCGGCCGCCCCGAAGAGACACCCGAGAACATGACCTTGCGCGCTGAAATGCGCAAGCTCCTTGAACGCAGCATCGACGAATTGCCCGTCGACTTTCGCACGGTTTTCATCCTGCGTGA
>VBCZ01000349.1 GCA_005889025.1 Betaproteobacteria bacterium | reverse complement strand
GAACAGGGGAAAGGATCAGCCGGACGACACCTGTCCCCTCCGATCCGTCGAGCTTGATGCCGTCGAGGCGCGACGTCAGTCCGCCGAGAGGGTAGCCCCGGACGTCATGAAAGGTGAGTGCGACGACCGGGTCATCGACGATACGCCGGACCTTATAGGCGATTCCGAACGAGGCCAGCTGGCCGTAGGTGAGCGACCCATTGGCATGACCGTCGGCATTGCGCACGATGACGCTGAGGATCCGTAACGGGCTGTCCGACGTAGGAGACTCGTCCGGCTCGGGCGCGCTTGCGTCATGCTCGTGAACGGTGCGCAGATAATGCTCGACCGTTTCCTCCGGATCGCCAAAACCCTTGACCACGCCGTGGTCGATCCATAACACCCGAGATGAATGCTGCAGGATGCTCGGCATGGCGTGCGACACGAGAATGATGGTCTTGTCCTGTTCCTTGAGTTCCGCGATCTTGTTGAGGCACTTGGCCTGGAAGGACGTGTCACCGACTGCCAGGACCTCGTCGACGAGCAGAATCTCGGGTTCGATGTGTGCAGCTACCGCGAAGCCGAGACGCACCATCATTCCGGACGAGTAGAATTTCAAAGGGGTGTCGATAAAGTTTTCGACTTCCGCGAAACCAACGATCTGGTCGAACTTTTCGTCGATCTCCCGCTTGCGCATTCCCATGATCGCGCCATTGAGGTAGACATTCTCCCGCCCCGTCAGGTCCGGGTGAAATCCCGCTCCCACCTCGATGAGTGCGCCGACCTTGCCATTGACGGACAACGAACCCGATGAAGGGACGGTGACCCGCGACAGAATCTTCAGTATCGTGCTCTTACCTGCGCCGTTGGCGCCAATCAGGCCAATGGTTTCCCCGCGCATTATCTCGAAGCTGACGTCCCGCAATGCCCAAAAGATGTTCGGCTCATCCGGCTTCTTGAGCAGGAGGCCGCGAGCGATGCGAGCGATCTCGTCGCGGATGGATCGATACCATCCGTAGCGCAACCGGTATTTCTTCGAGACGCTATTGAATTTAAGTGCGATCTCGCGCATAGCTCAGATTACGTCCGCAAACGTACGCTCCGCGCGCTTGAACGCCAGATAAGCCAGGCTCACTCCGACTATCGCGATGGGAAAAGCGAAAGCGAGATAATTGAGGTCTGGATGAGCCCCATGCAGCAGGACGCGCCGATAGCCGTCGATAATCCCTGCCATGGGGTTGAGCATGTAGATTGGCAACAACCAGGCAGGCACGCTGGCAAGCGGATAGGCGACCGGCGTAGCGAACATCCACAGCTGGAGCAGCAGCGGCAAGCCGTGACCGATATCGCGGAAGTTGACGTGAAGCGAAGAGCTGAGAAAGATGATCGCCAGGGTGAATATCGCCTGAAGGAGCAGGAGGGGGATCACCCAAAGAAACGCCCACGAAAGCCCGATGCGATAGTAGAAAAACATCCCAACGAGCAACACCGCGGCAATCAAGAGGTCCATGAACGCCGAGATCATCACCGCAAGCAACAGAGTTTCGCGAGGGAAGTAGATCTTGCGGACCAGGTTTGCGTTGGCAGTCATGGCGACGGTGCCCTGCGAGACGCACAACGAGAAAAACGTCCAGAATACGAGCGCGCTATAGGCAAAGATCGGGTAGGGAAGACCGTCGCTTTCGACATGAGCGAACATCGAAAATACGAACGTGAAGACCACCATCAGCGACAGCGGCTGGATAACCGCCCAAGCGACCCCGAAGAGAGTCTGCTTGTACTTTGCCCGTATATCTCGTCGGGCGAAGCTGAGGATCAGATGAGCGTGTTGCGCGAGCTCTCTCAGATCGCTCATGAGGCCAGGTTGCTTGTCGCCAACGGCGGGATTCAGTGGCTCGGTCATCTTGGGTTCCGACCCGTTTTATACAGGTCCTGTCGTCGTTTTTCCAAGGTATTTCTCTCCCATGGTATCAGGGCTGGGTACAAGAGCCATGTCCCAATAAAGCGGATCTGTCGGGGCAGGGCGCGTTCTGCACGGGCTCTGGCTCGTTGGTCCGGAACATGGTTCGCAGCCGACACACGATGAATCGTACAACCGCGCCATTGCCTAAGAGACCCGCGGGATCGCAAAGAGAAAGTAACCGGGCACCGCAACCATTGCGAAGCTTGCTCTTCGAGCTACTCACTACGCTGTTGCGGATGGACATCGGCGTCTTGCGGGCGCCGTGCGCACAACCTTTTCAGCGTTTGCAACAGGGGAATGGAGGCCAGAAGGATTTGCCCCAGCCAGGGACCCGGAGCGACGAGTAGAGAGACGAACGCAGCACGTCCCTTCCACACGCGATCCATCAGCGGATGGTTCGGCGCTGCCAAGGAATCCATCCACTCGATCTCGGGCATCGTATGGAGGCGGCGGATGTTTTCGAGCTCGAGAAGGACGCCGGGCGAAAACTTGAGCAGGCTTTCATCGAAGGCGATTTTGAACGCGAATGAGCCCGGATGAGCCAGGAAGCTGAGTCTCATTGCAATGGCTTTGTCGTCAAGCCTGAGTGCAAGCATCATCAGGCGGCGGCGTTCAAATGCGTCTCTCACTACATCGACGAGCCACGCACGGTGGCCCGCCCCGCAGCCGAACGCGGTACCCT
>VBCZ01000348.1 GCA_005889025.1 Betaproteobacteria bacterium | reverse complement strand
CTCGGACGCGGGCACGATCGGCGGGTCGAGCGGCGATTGACCGCCGGTCACGCGAAGCCGCTGGTGCTTTGAGAGCCGTCATGTACCCCACTGGAAACCTGATTGCAGGCGCGCGGCTCCTTCACGGAGACCCTGTCGTCCGTGTCCAGCGCGCCGCACTCGCCGTCGCCATGATGCTCTCGTCTTCCAACGTCTCACCCATGACGACGATATTCGCTTCGCTGCTGTTCGCGGCGCTCGCCGGCTGGGCCCGCGCGCACGTCTGGACCCGTGCGAAAAAGACATTCTCCCTGCCGGACGGCCATACCCTGGTCCTGGCGCCATCTTTGGAGCTCGCCCATCGCAAACCGGCACTCGGACAGGCGCATGGCGGCGCGCCGATATCGAGCGAATCGATGAACGCCGGCATGCAACGCCTTTGGGCCGCGCTCGCCTGCGCGTCCCGCATGCTCGCGATAAACGCATCTGCGCGCTCCAGCGCAACGAGTAACATAGGCTCGCCATGGCCAGGCCGGCCTTCGCGTCTCCCGGGACGCAAACGTCTCACCCGAGCAGGCGTCACACTTTCACCCTTTTTGGTGAGTGCCTTGCGCCCCGGGGCAACGCATAATTCGCTTCGTCAGGGGACAACATGAGAGTCGGCATCATCTCGGTCTACAGCGATTACCATCGGCTGGGGCGACATCACCGCGGAATGATCCAGCCGCAGATCGGTGCGCTGATTGCCGCACTGCTGCCTCCCGACGCCTGCTGCGAGATCATCAACGACACTTGGACGGACCCCGACTGGACGCGCGAGTACGACTTGCTTTTCTTGTCGTCGCTGCACTCCGATTTCGATCGCGCGCGGCAAATCTCCCACTATTGGCGCCGCCGAGGCGCCAAGACCGTCCTGGGCGGCCCGATGGCCACGCTGTATCCGCAGCTCTGCGAGCCCTTCTTCGACGCGGTCGTCGTCGGTGACCCGGAGCCCACGGTGCCGCGAGTCTGCGAAGATTTCCTGCGAAACGAGCTGAAACGAAGATACGTGGCCTCGGAATCGAGCCCGCGCCCGACACCGACACCGCGGTTCGATTTGATCGCCAGTCAGCAGGTCATCCCGCAGAGCATGGAAATCACGCGAGGCTGCCCGTTCGCGTGCCGCTTCTGCTCCCTAACCGGTGTGGGCACGCGATTTAACACCCGCGACCTCGATGACGTGCGGCGCGACCTCCGCGCGTCGGCCAAGCTCGTGAGTCGGAGCTGGTCGCCGCTGAAACGGCGCGTCGCCGCGTTTTACGACAATAACCTCGGCGGCAGCCTGCCCTACCTCCGGGAGTTCTGTTCGGCGGTCAAGCCATTCAATTTGAATTGGGCATGTTGCGTGACGTTCAACATCATCTGTCAGGAAGAATTGGTGGCGGCGATGAGCCGCAGCGGCTGCCGGTTCGTGTTCGTCGGCCTGGAGAGCTTCAACGACGACACGCTGGCGGCGATGGCGAAGCGCCAGAACGTCGTGCACAAGGTCCGTCAGGCCATCGAACGCTGCCATCGACACGGAATACTGGTTGCCGCAGGACTCATGCTGAGCCCGTTGCATGACTCGCTGGAGTATATCGAGACGATCCCGCAGCACCTCGTCGACTGCGGCTTGATCATGCCGACATACATTTCATTCGAAACACCGTTTCCGGGCACGCCGCACTTCTACGACATCCTGCATGGCGATGGCGCGAAGCTCTTACCCAACGCGCTGCTGCAGGATTTCAACGGCTACACGCTGGTGACCGAGCCGCGTCACGCGAGCGTGACCGAATTCGTCGATGCGTACACGCGGCTGCATCGCAGCGTTTATTCGTTCCGCCGCGCCTGCCGGAAAATCCTCCACGACGTGCCGCCGCTTGTCCGACGCGGCTTTATTTTCTCGCCGCTGGCATCGCTGTACGAGTCCTTGTTCGATCTGCCGCCGCTGACCGCGGACCGGACATTCGTCACCGGAAGCGAAAAGCCCTACCCTGAGTCGCAGCAGGTCCCGCTTTGCGACGCCGACTTCGATTCAGAGTCGCAACGCGCCGCCGTCATGGAACCATGGCGCGTAAGCGATTCCCACGGAACGATCCTGCCGATGTGGATCGCAGCGCATCAGCCGTCGCCCGCGGCCATCGGCATGATTGCCCGGCGTGGCGATCACCGCGCAGCCTCGCTCGCCACCGTCCAATGAATCCGGCATCGCCCCCGGCCCCGGTTGCACAGGAAAGGGAAAGCAACCGCGCACTGCTCGATGAGCGGATTCAGGCCGAGCAGGTGCGGCTGCTCTACGGCGGGCTCCTGGTCTCCACGGGCGGCGTACTGCTTGCCGTGGCGGTGGTCGTCGTCGTGCTCTGGTCCGTCATTCCGACACACGTCCTGCTGGTCTGGGCGGCGTGCATGATGGGCAACCAGGTATGGCGGCTCTATCTCCGTCATCGGTTCAACCACCGGGTTCCGGATCGGCGCACGGTCGCGCGGTGGGCCACGCTCTGGGCGATCGGCTCGGGGATATCGGGCATGCTGTGGGGAGCCGGTTCGCTTCTCCTCTTCGTGCCGGACTCCCCGGTCCACCAGGCCTTCCTCATGGCGATGGTCGTGAGCGTCACATCCGCGGCGCTGCTGCTCATCGGTGCCCATCTGCCGTCCTTTTACGCATTCATACTTCCAGCGATGGGGCCGCTGGTGGTGCGCAATCTGGTCGAGGGCACGACCGACAACCTGACCCTGGCGTTCATCTCCTTCGTCGTCACGATCGCGCTGATTTCCTTCGGCCGGAGCTATCACAGGATCCTGATCGAGTCCTTGCGCAATCGCTTCGAAAACGAGGCCATGATGAAACGCTTCGCGTCGCAGAACGAGGAACTGGATCGTGCGAGGCAGGTCGCGGAAGCCGCGAAGGCACAGGCGGAAGCGGCCAACCGGTCCAGAACGCAGTTCTTCGCCGCGGCCAACCACGACTTGAGGCAGCCTCTGCACGCCATGGGGCTGCTGGCGGGCTCTTTGGCCGAGAAGGTGAAGGATCCCGACGTGATCGCGCTCACCAACACCATCAGCGCGTCGATGGAAGCGCTGGAAGGACTGTTCAACGAGTTGCTGGACATGTCGAGATTAGATTCGGGCACGATCGTGGCAAAGCCCGTGCACTTCTCCATTCGGCAGCTCTTCGACAAGCTGCGCCTGGAGTTCGACGCGGAGGCCGCGGCCAAGGATCTGTCGCTTCGATTCCGTGCGCGAAGCACATTCCTGTTCAGCGATCCCGTTCTCATCGAGCGCACCCTGAGAAACCTGATTTCGAACGCGATCCGCTATACGAGCAGCGGCGGCGTTCTGGTGTCATGCCGGATGCGTGGAGGGGTGCCTTGGCTCGAAGTGTGGGACACCGGCCCAGGCATACCCGCAGACCAGCAGGAGCGCATATTCGAGGAGTTCGTTCAGCTCGCCAACCCCGAACGCGACCGGCGCAAGGGACTCGGGCTCGGGCTGTCGATCGTCAGGCGGCTGTGCGCTTTGCTCGGCCACGAGCTTGCCATGGTGTCTCGTCCCGGCTGGGGGTCGATGTTCCGCCTCAAGGTGCCGGCAGGAAGGGAGCCGCCGATGGTTCGCCGTCAGCCAGTCGAACCGGCGATCGAGCCGGGGCAGCTTTCCGGCAAGACCGTGGTGGTCATCGATGACGATGTCGAGATCCAGGCCGGAATGAAATCGCTGCTCGCAGGATGGGGGATGAATGTCCTCGGCTACGCGACCGTCGACGAGGCGCGGAGCGCGGTCGTCGCGATGGCGTCAGCGCCCGATCTCGTCATCGCCGATTACAGGCTGCCTGGCGGCGGCGACGGACTCGATGCCATCGACTCGATTCGTCAGCGCTTCGGGCGGGACATACCCGCGATTCTCATCACCGGCAGCGCCAGTCCGCAACTGGTGTCGATCGCGCAGGAAAAAGGATTCCACTATTTGCTCAAGCCGGTCATGCCCGCCAAGCTTCGCACGCTCGTGAACTTCAAGATCAAGGGCAACGGCTCGCCGCGCTCGCAGACTTAGAGCCGCCCCTAGGAGTGCGAAGGCCCCTCGCCGCTCGCGCCGTAACTACTGCGTGGATAGCCGACCCTGAACCCGCCGCTTTGTGCGGCGATGACGGCCTGTGTTCGATTGGTCGCATTCAGTGCGCGAAAAATCGCGCTTATGTGGCTCTTCACGGTGTTCGGCGAAAGATCGAGCTCTCGGCAAATCAGCTTGTTGGGCAGGCCTTTCACCAGGAGCTCCAGCACGTCGCACTGGCGCTGGGTCAGGCTGGAAAATGCCGTTGCTTTCGGATGCGTTTGCGCGACAGGCTCCTCCACACGAGCCGGTGCCCTCGCTAACGCCTCTTCCTGCCGTTGCAAAACCTGCGGAGGAATGTAGATTCCACCCGCCAGAATCAGCTCCAGCGCGCGCATCAGGACGTCGCGCCCGGAAGTCTTGGGAATGAAACCCATCGCGCCCAGATCCAGCGCTTCGAGGATCGTGGCGCGGTCATCCGACGCCGAGATGACGACCACCGGCATCAGCGATTCAAGCGCGCGAAACCTGCGCAGCGATCCCAATCCGGTATACCCGGGTATGCCGAGGTCGAGCAGGACGAGGTCGAACGTGTCGCCTTTGCCGACGGCTTGCTCGAATTGCTCCAGCGATCCGAAGCCGCTGACCGACGGTCTCTTCTCCATCGACGAAATGATGATGGATAGCGCGTCCAACACGAATGGATGGTCGTCGATGATCGCGAAGCGCATTGCCTGTCCTTCGCTTCCGGATGGCGTGATTCTAAACCGCCTTGCCTGTGCGCGCGCGACAATGGCATGCGCTTACGCACGCTACATATGTCAGCTTCAGAGTTGCGGGAGCGCAAGCGCCCTTCGCCAGCGCGTCGAAATTTCGGCGAGGTGTGCCGGTGGTCTCTCGATCAGCGGGCGCGCCGTGTCGCGCACCATGCGCTTGTCACGCTCGTCGGTGATGTATTCGACGGGAGACTTGCCGTCGATCCGCGCGAGGAAGAGCCCGGGAAGCAGGCTCGCAATGCGGCTCTC
>VBCZ01000346.1 GCA_005889025.1 Betaproteobacteria bacterium | reverse complement strand
ATATCGAGCGCTGCATACAGCGTATCGAAAGACACCACGCGCCATGCCAGATCCTGCGAAACGCCGTGCTCCACGTAGCGGCCGGCGGCAGCGTCCACCTGAGCACGCTCGGCCTCATCGAGCATTCGGGGAAGGCTGGTCGCGAGCGCGCGAACATGCGGCGCGAAATGGGCGATCGTCCCCGCCATGTCGTCGCTCAGCCGGCGGGAGCGAAGGAACCACATCGTGCCACGATCGATCAGGCGCGCTGTGTCGATAAGCATCGCTGATTGGACGGCGTCGTCGACCTTGTTGTCGAGCCCCTCGATGGCCACCCACAAATCGACAAAGGCGAAGATCTCGCGGTTGAGCAGGTACGCGCGCACGATCTCATCCGGCTTCGCGCCGGTCGTCTCCATCAGACGGTGCACGAACGTGCTGCCGACGCGGTTGATCATGCTGTTGGTGACGTGCGTGGCGATGATCTCGCGCTTGAGCGGGTGTCGCGCCATATAAGTCGCATAACGCGTGCGCAGTGCCTTGGGAAAGTAGCGCGACAGCGCCGTTTCGACCCACGGATCGTCGGGCAACTGGGATGCGAGGAGTTCGTCGTAGAGCCAAATCTTGCTGTAAGCGAGCAAAACCGCGCGCTCGGGGTTGGTCAGGCCGCGGCCCTTAGCGCGGCGTTCGGCGATTTCATCGTCGCTGGGCAGAAACTCCAGCGCGCGGTTCAGGCGACCGAGCTTTTCCAGGTATTGGATAAAACGTTGCTGCGCATCGAGGAGCTTGGGCGCGATCCTGCCCGTAACCGACAACGCCTGCGTCTGAAAGTAATTGTCGCGGAGCACCAGCGCGGCAACGTCGTCGGTCATTTCCGCCAGTAGCGCGTTGCGTTGCTTTTCGGTGAGCTCGCCTTCGGCGATCGCGCGCCCGAGCAGGATCTTGATGTTGACCTCATGGTCCGATGTATCGACGCCGGCGGAGTTATCGATAGCGTCGGTGTTGATCCGCCCGCCCGCCAATGCGTACTCGATGCGACCGAGCTGAGTGAACCCGAGGTTGCCGCCTTCCGCGACCACTTTGCACCGGAGCTCGGCGCCGTCGATGCGCAGCGCGTCGTTGGCGCGATCGCCGACCTGAGCGTGTGACTCACTCTTTGCCTTGACGTAGGTGCCGATGCCGCCGTTGTAGAGCAGATCGACAGGCGCCTTGAGGATCGCGTTGACCAATTCGGTCGGCGTGAGCGCGTCAGCCGCGATGCCCAGCGCGCGCTTGACCTCCGGCGTGATCGCGATCGACTTGGCGCTGCGTGGATGGACGCCTCCGCCGGCAGAGATCAGCTTCGCGTCGTAGTCCGCCCATGAGGAACGCGGCAGCTTGAACATCCGCTCGCGCTCGATGAAGCTCGATTCCGGATCGGGGTCGGGATCGAGGAATATATGACGGTGGTCGAACGCCGCGACGAGCTTGATGTGGCGCGACAGGAGCATGCCGTTGCCGAAGACGTCGCCGGACATGTCGCCGATGCCCGTGACGGTGAAGTCGATCGTCTGCGTGTCGATGCCCATTTCGCGGAAGTGGCGCTTGACCGACTCCCAGGCGCCGCGGGCGGTGATGCCCATCGTCTTGTGGTCGTATCCCGCGGAGCCGCCCGAGGCAAACGCATCCCCCAGCCAGAAATCGTATTCCCTGCTGATGCCGTTCGCGTAATCGGAAAATGTCGCCGTGCCTTTGTCGGCTGCGACGACCAGATACGGATCGTCGGTGTCCTGGCGTTTGACTTGCGGCGGCGGAACGATCTTGTCGCCGACGCGGTTGTCGGTGATGTCGAGCAGGCCGCGCAGATAATCCTGGTAACAGGCGACCCCTTCCTTGAGAAACGCTTCGCGATTGGCCGGCGCAGGCGCGCGCTTGAGCACGAAGCCGCCCTTGGAGCCCACCGGCACGATGACGGTGTTCTTGACCATCTGCGCCTTGACCAGCCCAAGCACTTCGGTCCGGAAATCTTCCGGCCGGTCCGACCAGCGCAGCCCTCCGCGCGCGACCTTGCCGCCGCGCAGGTGCACGCCCTCGAACCGCGGCGAGTAGACGAAGATCTCGAACATCGGCTTCGGCTCCGGCAAGCCCGGCACCTTCGCGGGGTCGAACTTGAACGATACGAAGCTCCTGCGTTGCCCAGCCGCGTCGCGGCGCCAGTAATTCGTGCGGGTCGTCCCGAGAATCAACGCGAGGTATTGGCGAAGCACGCGATCCTCGGAAAGGTTCTCCACCTTGTCGAGCGCCGCCTCGATCGCGCGCACCTGTTCTGCGGTCCTGGCCCCTGCGCCAGGACCGTGATCGGGATCGAAGCGGGTCTTGAACAACTCGACCAGCATGCGGGCGAGATCTGGATGCGAAGCCAGCGCTGCCTCGATGAATCCCTGCGACAGTGCAAATCCGATTTGCCGCAGGTATTTTGCGTATCCGCGCAGCAGGGCAACTTCATGCGCTGGAAGACGAGCGGCGACGACGAGGCGATTGAAGTCGTCGTTCTCGACCTCTCCATTGAATACGCGGCCGAACGCATCCTCGAACACCGTGTGCAGGGCGTCGATCTCGACTTCGGTATCCGGCAGGCTCGAAAGCAGCCCGAGATCGTGAATCCAGACGGGCGGCGAGCCGTCAGGCGCGACGCGGTATGGGCGCTCGTCCAGCACCTTGAGTCCCATGTGCTCGAGCATCGGCAGGCTGTCGGACAGCGTTACCGGGCCGCCGAGATGGAACAGCTTGAAGCGCAATGCACCCGGCGCAGCTTCGAGCGGCCGGTACAAAGTCATGGCCAGCGGCGAGGCTTCGCTCAGCTTGGCCATCGTCCCGATATCGGGTACCGCATTCCGCGCGGTGAAATCCTCGCGATAAGCCGCGGGAAACGCGGCGCCAAAGCGGCGGAAGTAGTCATTGCCGCGCGCTTCGCCGGCCGATTCGATCAGCGCCTGCTTGAGATCGTCCTCCCATCGCCGCGCCGCGGCGGCGAGGCGCGTCTCGAGCTCGCGCACGTCGAAGGCGGGAATGTTGCCCGGCGTGGTGCGCACGGTGATCAGGATCCGCGCCAGAGCCGACTCCGACAGGTGCACATTGAACTCGGCGCTGCTGCCGTTGAATGCCTTGGTCAAGATCGACTGCCATTTCTGCCGCAGCTCGGTCGTATATGTCTCGCGCGGAGCGTAAATGAGGCATGACAGGAAGCGCTCGAACGGATCGCGGCGCACGAACAAGCGGAACCGTTGCCGCTCGCCAAGGTGCAGAATCCCGATCGCCGTGCGCAACAGATCGTCCTCGGTCGTCTGGAACAGCTCGTCGCGAGGATAGTTGTCGAGGATGTTGATCAGCGCCTTGCCGGCGTGACTTCCGGGAGTCAGGCCCGCGCGCTTGACAATATTTGCGGTCTTGCGCCGCAACAGCGGGATGTCAGCGGGTTTTGCGCTGTACGCGGTCGATGTGAACAGCCCGAGGAAGCGGTCCTCGCCGCACACCTCGCCTTTCGCGTCGAAGCGCTTGACGGCGATATAGTCGAGATAGCCCGGCCGATGCACCGTCGAGCGCGACGTGGATCTGGTCACGACCAGGAGCTCCGGGCGGCGGGCATAGGCCTTGACCTCCGGCGGCAGCGCCGAAAAGCTGGTCGCGAGCTCCTTGCTCTCTTCCTCCCGCAGAATGCCCAGGCCCGACCCGGGCACGATCTTCAGCGCGTCCTGACCTTTGACCGTGACCAGCTCGTGCGAGCGATAGCCGAGAAAAGTGAAATGATCGGCGGCGAGCCATGCAAGGAAATCCTTGCCTTCGGAAAGCTCGTCGGCGGTGAGCGGCGGCGGTCGCTTGTCCACGTCGGCAAGGATCGCTTGCAGCCGATCGCGCATCGGCCTCCAGTCGGCTACCGCGGCGCGTACATCGTCGAGCACGCGGACGATGTCCGCCGCAAGACGCTCCAGCTCCGCGGCTTCGCTGATGCGGTCGACCTCCACGTGAATGAACGACTCGCGCCGGATGTCCTTTGCATCCTTGTCGGCGAGCCCGAGCAGCATCCCCTCCGGGCCGCGGCTGACAGCCAGGATGGGATGCATGATCAGATGCAGAGTCAACCCGTGGCGATTGACTTCCATCGTCACCGAGTCGACCAGGAAGGGCATGTCGTCGTTGACGATCTCGATGATCGTGTGCGTCGACTGCCAGCCGTGTTCCTCGATGCTGGGATTGAACACGCGAACTCGAGCGCGTCCGGGCTCACGCTTGCGCGCGAAGTTCCAATGCGACAGCGCGGCACCGTACAGATCGGCAGGCGCGCGCTCGGCCAGCTCTTCAGGATCCACCTGCCCGAAGTAACTCTGGACGAAGGATTCGATGACGGCGCGTTTGTCCGGCGCAACTCTGGCCCGAACGAGCCCGAGCACTTCGTCGAGACGCTGCGTCCGCGCGTTGTCGCTCTCCGCGTTCATCGATGTCTTCTCATCTGGTCGCAGCAGCTGCCGTGGATCGAATCGCCGGTTGATGAGCGGCGCGACGCGGCGCAGAAAACCATGCTCATTCTCGCAGATGCCATTGTCGCGCAAAAGCCGACAGGGCGGCTCCCGCGAGTCGACTCCGCGGCCTCCAAGGCTCACGGCCACGAGCACCGCCTTCCCGCCGTGCCGTTTCAATCCGGGACGTTTCCATTCGGTCCCGATCGAATCCTACGCCACCACCTCGGATAGCGGCGCTGGCAAGGGCCGACGCTCAAGCCGCGGGGCCGGCACGGCGGGCGCGCAAGGCCATTGAGATGCGTCGCTGTTTGCGCTGGCGGCTTAAGGCTCTGCATCGGCCGAGAATGGGCCTGCTGCGAGTGCTTCGCCGCTTACTTGCCGATGCAATTGAGCCAATGATGCCGCCTAGGGTCAGTCAGGCTTGCTTTTAATCACGAAACCCGGGCGGCACGGCTCTTGCATTCAGTGACACAGAAGATTTCCATGGTTGCCACGGCGTGTAGCACACAGGATCTTGGCGATGATTGCGACACAACATTCAACCGACACCGCGCAGAGCAGCGCTACCGCATCAGGCGCTGTGCGCCAGGCGCGACAGCGCGGCTTCACCATGGTCGAGTTGATGATCGCCGTCGCCATCGTCGCAGTATTGACAGCGATCGCGCTTCCTTCGTATGCGAAATATCGTGATCGAATCCGGAACTTCAACGCCGCCGACGACATCGCCTCCCTGCAGCCGCTGATCACCCAGTACGCGTTGGACAACAGGAACGCCTATCCCGCCAGTCTCGCCGACATCGGCCGAGGCGGCCTGAAGGATCCGTGGGGCCATGCCTATCAGTATGTCAGCCACGACGATCCCACCGGCATAGGAGCGTGGCGCAAGGACCACAACATCGTTCCGATCAACTCCGACTACGATCTATGGAGCAGCGGCAAGGACGGCCAAACCGCGCCGCCTCTGACCGCCGGTCCCAGCCGCGACGACATTGTCCGCGCCAACAACGGACGGTTTGTCGGCCTTGCGTCGGATTTTGATCCTTGAAGATTCAGCGTGGGTTTCTGCGCAGCCGCATTGCGCGACGGATCGTCGCGCTTTTCGTTTTTTGCGCCCTCGTTCCGGTTTCCGCCATGGCGATCCTGTCCTACGATCGCGTCCGCACGCTTTTGCTCGATCAAGGCTACATCCGACTCGCGCAATTGAACGAGGCGTATGCCATCGCGCTCTACGACCGGCTCCTCAATGCGGACGTCTACCTGAGCGAAACGGCGGAGGTGGTGGAATCCGACGCTCCCCGATGGAGCGGCGAATTCAGGGAGCATCTGGCGACCCGCTTCGATGCGATCACCCTGGCGCGACGCGATGGTGAACGAACCATGCTTTTGGGAGCCGCGCGTCCCCTGCCGGAATTGACGCAGGCGGAGCGCAGCCGGATCGCCAAAGGCGGGACGATCCTCAGGGTGGACCAAAAGCCCGATGGCGGATGGGCGATAAACATCGTGCGCGCATTCGAGTCGAAGCAGACACCGGGTCAGACGGGCACGGTGTTCGCAGAACTGAATCAGCGATACCTTTGGGACGATGCGGGCGATTCCTTACCGACGGGAATCTGCGTCACGGACGATAGCGGACGGCTCCTGTATTGCTCGCAACCCCAGGTCCCGGCCGAGCTTCGCGAGATCGCGACGCGACTTCCGGCGGCAGCCTCGGGCCGATTCGAATATTCGGACGGCGAAGTAACGCATCTCGCGACCCATCACGAGGTCTTCCTGGAGCCGCGCTTCCTGGTGCAGGGATGGACGGTGATCACCAGCAGCCGGGAAACCGAACTCCTCGCGCCCATCGCCGCGTTTGAGACGATCTTCGTTCCGATCACTTTGCTGTCGCTTCTCATGGCGGCGCTGCTTGCCCTTACCCAAGTGCGGCGTACCCTCGACCCGCTGGCAAAGTTGATGGAAGGCACCCGCCGCGCCGCCAACAAGGACTTCACCACACGCGTCGCCGTTGCGGGCAAAGACGAATTCAGCGAGCTGGCAGCATCGTTCAACGCGATGAACGCGCGGCTGGAGAGCCAGTTTACGGCGCTGCTGACCTTTGCGGAAATCGACCGCGCGATTCTGTCGCGCCTGGACATCGATCGCGTCATCGAGACCGTAATCGTGCGCATCCACGACATCGTCCCTGCGGACTTCGTAAGCATTGCGATGCTCGACCGCCCTGCCACCGACATGATGCGAATATATACCCTCGACCAGTCGCACGACGGGCCCCTTGCGCTCGAACGCTGCGTCTGCTCGCCGGATCACGCCGACGAGCTCCTGTCGCATCCGGAAGGACTCTGGCTCAACGGCGGTGACCCGCCTGCGCCTTACGCCCTGCTCGTCGGAACCATCGTCCTGGGCTTCCGCGCGGCGGCGCCGCTGAGCCCGGAGGAACGGACGCGCACGCGCGACGTGGGTGACCGCGTGGGCGTCGCCTTTGCCGCCGCGGCAAAGGACGAGCAGCTGTATTACCAGGCGCATTACGACGTCCTCACTGCGCTCCCGAACCGGCTCTATTTCCGCGATCAGCTGGAGCGCACCCTGGCGTATGCGAATCGCGCTGGGGAGCGTTTCGCGTTGCTGTTCGTCGATCTCGATTTCTTCAAGCGCGTCAACGACAGCGTGGGGCATGCCGCAGGCGACGTCGTGCTTCGCGATGCCGCAGATCGCATGCGTGCCTGCGTGCGTGAAGCCGACGTACTGGCGCGCCTCGGCGGCGACGAATTCATGCTGCTCCTGCCGGACATCAAGGCAAGTCGCGACCCGCAAATCGTTGCCGAGCACGTCATCGCCGCGATGGCAGCGCCGTTCGCCGTCGGCGGGCACGACCACTTTCTGAACGCGAGCATCGGGATTGCCATCTACCCTGACGACGGAGAGACTGCGGACGATCTTCTGCGAAACGCGGATACCGCAATGTATCGGGCCAAGGAAGCCGGACGTGGCCAATACGTCTACTTCAAGCGTCAAATGAATTCGGATGCGATTGCCCGCGTGCGCGCGGAGAGGGATCTCCACCACGCTCTGGAGCGTAATGAATTCACGCTTCGCTATCAGCCGCAGCTCGACTTGAAGACCGGACTCATTTCAGGCGCCGAAGCGCTGATTCGCTGGAACCATCCCGAGCGCGGCCTGCTGGGACCGATTCATTTCATCCATCTCGCGGAAGAGACCGGGCTGATCGATCGCCTGGGTGAATGGGTGTTGCGCGAGGCTTGTACTCAGTTCCGAAGCTGGCGCGAACAGGGGATTCTGCTGCCGCGCATCGGGGTGAACGTATCGGCCCGGCAATTTCATCAGCACGATTTCGTCACCAGGCTGGAAACCATCCTTCGCGATACCGACATGCCCCCGTCTTCATTGGAAGTCGAGATCACCGAAAGCCTGCTTCTCGAGGCCACGGAAACTGTCGAGGCGATGCTCATGCAGATGAAGTCCATCGGCATTCACCTCGCGCTGGACGATTTCGGCACCGGGTACTCGTCGCTCGCCTATCTCAAGCGCTTCCCTGTCGACGTGGTGAAGATCGATCGCTCGTTTATCAAGGACCTCCCGGCGGACGAGGGGTCCGCGGCGATCACCGCGGCGATCATCGGGATGGCGCATGCACTGCGCAAGACCGTGGTGGCGGAGGGAGTTGGAACGGCGGAGCAGGCCAGATTCATGCGCAGGCTCGATTGCGATCATATCCAGGGCTATTACCTGAGCATGCCGCTCGAGCCGTCCGAGCTGGCGCACCTCGTCCGCCGCATAGCGCGGCATCCCGGGATCGAGAATGCTGCAGCGCACGACCCGCGTCCGGACGCGGAAGGGGGAATCACCGATGCTTCGGGGAGTCGCGCCAGTCATTGATTGCGGTACTTCCGCCGGTGACGCTGTCCCGCTAAATCGCCTCAGGCGTCTTTCGCAGGACCGGGGAGGACAACGACCGGCTTGTGTCGGCCGGGTCCGATTGACAGCGCGAACCGACCGGTGCAGTGTTTTAGTCTTCAAGACTTCGTTTCCGGGCCCTTGAGCCAAGACAGAGTCAGGCCCCTTGTGCGATCACTCCCTTGCTTGATTTGTCGTCCCGCGCTGCCGTTCATGTCGGTATCTCTTGCCACTCTACCGAGCGTAGATTTAGAACGCCGGCACGCGCATGGAGAATGAAATCCTGAAAAAGCCGCGGCGTGCCGAGAAGGAGACATCGAGGTGAGAACCTTCGGTGTCCTGCTGCTTTCGCTGCTGCTTGTTGCCTGCGCGACGACGCGGGTGGAGCAGCGGACCGAGCAACTATTCAAAGATCATTTATTCGCCGCTCCATCGGAGCGCATCAGTGCCGCTGATGTTTTTGCGGTCAGCGACGATATGAAGCGTTACATGAGCGTGGAGATTGCAGGCCAATTACGCGCCAAAGGGCCGCAACGCGGGCTCATCGATGCGCTCTACGACAAGAGCCAGCTCAAGCTCGACTACGACGCGGAGATTACCCGCAACGCGTCGCAGACGTTTTCCGCGCGAGCCGGCAATTGTCTGTCGCTGGTCATCATGACGGCAGCGTTCGCGAAGGAGCTGGGTCTGCCGGTCCGATACCAGCGAGTGCTCGTGGCCGAAGCGTTCAGCCGCAGCGGCGATTTCTATTTTTCCAACTCGCACATCAATCTGACGTTGGTCACACCAGCGATCGGCGACCGCATCCTGAACGCTGAGAATGCTCCGATCACCATCGATTTTCTTCCGCCGGAAGATGTAGTGGGCCGACGTCTACGGGTGATCAGCGAGGAAACCGTCGTTGCCATGTATATGAACAACCGGGCGGCCGAATCGCTCGCTCGCGGGCAACTCAGTGACGCCTACTGGTGGGCGCGCGCAGCCATCGAACGCGACCCCAAATTCCTGAGCTCCTATAACACGCTCGGCATCATCTACCGCGATCACGGCAATCTGCATGAAGCCGAGCACGTACTCCACCACGTTCTGGAGCTCGAACCGGAAAACACTCAGGTCATGTCGAACCTGGCGCTGGTTTTCAACGACGAAGGCCGCGTCGCGGAGGCCGACACGCTTACCCGCAAGCTCGAGCGGTTGCAGCCCTACCCGCCCTTCCATTTCTTCAACCTTGGGATGGAAGCCATGCGCAAGGGCGACTTCAAGACGGCAAAAAGCCTGTTTACGAATGAAGTCCATCGCGACGCGTACTACCATGAATTTCATTTCTGGCTTGCGGCCGCCTGCCTCGGCCTCGGCGAGATCGACGAGGCGCGTGCGCACTTGAAGCTTGCGATGGAAAACAGCTTGACCCGCAAGGAGCACGCGCTGTATGCGGCGAAACTGGACCGGATAAAGCTATCGGGGCGTCAGTAGCGAGCGCAAGGAAGCAGTGTTGCGCGTGAGCGCCGCGATTGCGTTCCTGCATGGGCTGGAATGCTTACATTCTGCTGACTGACGACTTGCGCACGGTCGCATATTCTTTGCGTCACCGCTGCGTCATTTGAGCAGGATTCAGCGGCTTGGCGGTCGGCTCTCCTCCTGGATGGCCGCCTTTTCTATTCTTCGCTGGTCCCCCGCGCCGGTCTCGAGGACCGCCTTGCCCACCCGGCCACCGGCGCAAAAATTGAATGCCGCGGATCGCCTTGGTGGTGCCGGGAGAGGGACTCGAACCCTCACTCTGTTACCAGAACTGGATTTTGAGTCCAGCGCGTCTACCAGTTCCGCCATCCCGGCTCGCGAGGAGCATCGTTGCTCCCGCGCGATAGAATCGGCATTATCGCGGAAAAGCAACGCTGCTTCAAACCCGCGTTCCAACCTGTTGCGCATTGTCTCGATGGCAACTCGACCTCCTTATCGCCTGTCCGATTTCGATTTCGAGCTGCCGCGCGAGCTCGTCGCCCAGCGCCCTGCG
>VBCZ01000049.1 GCA_005889025.1 Betaproteobacteria bacterium | reverse complement strand
AGCGCTTGGAGCGCGCGACGATTCGGCCGCGATGCAATACCTGATCCCGGGCTGGAAGTTCGACAGCAAACGTCCCAGCCTCGTTCGCTGAGTCGGACAGTGCATCAAGCCAACGCGAGGAGAACGTCGATGCGCGAAAACAGAATTCGCACCATCTGGAAAGGCGGTGAAGCGGTCGTCAACGGCTGGCTTGCCATCCCGAACGCATTTTCGGCCGAAACGATGGCGCACCAGGGCTGGGACTCATTGACCATCGACTTGCAGCACGGCGTCGTCGATTATCAAGCGGCGGTCAACATGCTGACGGCTATCTCGACGACCAATACCGTACCCGTGGTTCGAGTGCCGTGGCTTGAGCCAGGCATTCTCATGAAGATGCTGGACGCTGGCGCCTACGCCTTGATTTGTCCGATGGTGAACACTCGGGAGGATGCTGAAAGATTGGTCGCCGTCACGCACTATGCCCCCCGCGGCACACGCAGCTTCGGGCCAATACGAGCGCTGCTCTACGGCGGGACAGACTATCCCAAGCATGCCAACGATACGATCGTTGTTTTCGCGATGATCGAGACCAAGCAGGCGCTCGAAAATCTCGACGACATTCTCTCGGTAAAAGGTCTCGACGCCGTCTACATCGGTCCATCCGATCTTTCATTGGCGCTGGGCTGCACACCCACGTTCGACGACGTTGACCCGCCCGTCGCCGAGGCGATCGATCACATCCTCGCTCGAGCCAAGAAGCACGGCGTGGTCGCCGCAATTCACAACGGCACGCCGGAGGCCGCGCTGAAGAGGATCGAGAAGGGTTTTCAGTTCGTAACGATCAGTTCGGACGCGCGCTTGATGGCGGCCGGTGCGCAGCAGGTTATCGCCAAGATGGCTGGGCGAGGAGTCAAGCCATTGCCGGACCGCGGCACTTACTGACCCTTGCCGCCGCCTCGTAAGCCGATGAGTCCGCATGTGGAAGCGCTGTTTCATGCGCGGGGATTGCCTGCCGACTGAGCGCACGCGATGCGGATTCAACGCCACAAAGTGATTTGTTGAGCGCCACTTAACCAGGAGCACGGTCATGGGAATCCTGAACGACCCCGATCCGGTCGAAACCCGGGAATGGGTGGATTCGTTGAAAGCCGTCGTGCAGTACCAGGACGTCGAACGCGCGCGGTATCTGCTCGGAAAGCTTCGCGACGAGGCCGCGCTCATCGGCGCGCGGCCGCCTTTCACGGCGACAACGCCCTATCGCAACACCATCCCGCCGGATAAAGAGGAGAAATCGCCGGGTAACCGCGACATCGAGCACCGGATCCGCTCCGCGATTCGCTGGAATGCGGTCGCGATCATTCTACGTGCGAACAAGGAGTCTTCGGAGCTCGGCGGTCACATCGCGAGCTTCCAATCGTCGGCGCTTCTCTACGACATCGGCTTCGGGCATTTCTGGCATGGCGCCTCGGACGATCACGGCGGCGACCTGGTCTACGTGCAGGGACACGTGTCGCCCGGCATCTATGCGCGGGCTTTTGTCGAGGGACGGCTCACCGAGCAGCAGTTACAGAATTTTCGCCAGGAGACCGAAGGGAAGGGGATTCCCTCCTATCCCCATCCGTGGCTCATGCCGGACTTCTGGCAGTTTCCGACGGTATCGATGGGCCTGGGTCCTCTGATGGCGATTTATCAGGCACGCTTCCTCAAATATCTCGAGGGTCGCGGCCTTGCGAAGACCGAAGGCCGCAAGGTGTGGGCGTTCCTTGGCGACGGCGAGTGCGACGAACCGGAATCGCTTGGCGCGATCTCGCTGGCGGGCCGCGAGCGCCTCGACAACCTGATCTTCGTGATCAACTGCAACCTGCAGCGCTGGAACGTGATCAAGGTCCTGTGGGGCTCCGGCTGGGACAAGCTCTTCGCCAAGGACAAGGACGGGCTCCTGCTGCAGCGAATGGAGGAGTGTGTCGACGGCCAATATCAGGACTTCAAGAGTAAGGACGGCGCATACGTTCGCGAGCATTTTTTCAATACGCCTGAACTGAAGGCGTTGGTGGCCGACTTGAGCGACGAAGAAGTGTGGAAGCTCAATCGCGGCGGCCACGATCCGTTCAAGGTCTATGCCGCGTACGCTGCCGCGGTGAAGCACAAGGACCAGCCGACGGTGATCCTCGCCAAGACGGTGAAGGGCTACGGCATGGGCGAGTCAGGCGAAGGCCAGATGATTAGCCACCAGGCGAAGAAGATGACGCAGGACGCGCTGCAGCAGTTTCGCAACCGCTTCCAAATTCCGATCAGCGACAAGCAATTCGCGGACATGGCGTACATATGCTTCGCGGACGACAGCCCTGAAATGAAATACCTGAAGCAGCGGCGTGCGGCGCTCGGCAGCTACCTGCCGCAACGGCGGCGCAAGTCGACGGCGCTCGCGGCGCCGCCCCTTGCGAACTTCGAGCGGCTTTTGCAAAGCTCGGGGGAGCGCGAGATTTCGACGACGATGGCATTCGTGCAAATGCTCGGCACGATGGTGCGCGACAAGACCATCGGCAAGCACATCGTGCCGATCGTTCCCGACGAGTCGCGCACGTTTGGCATGGAGGGCATGTTCCGGCAGCTCGGCATCTACTCGTCCGTCGGCCAGCTCTACAAGCCGCAGGACGCCGACCAGCTCATGTACTACCGTGAGGACAAGTCGGGCCAGGTGCTGCAGGAAGGGATCAACGAGGCCGGCGCGATGAGCTCGTGGATCGCGGCCGCGACGTCGTACAGCACGAACAATGTGCCGATGATCCCGTTCTACATCTACTACTCGATGTTCGGACTCCAGCGCGTCGGCGACCTCGCGTGGGCCGCCGGCGACATGCGCTGCCGCGGCTTTCTGCTCGGCGGCACCGCGGGGCGCACGACGCTGAACGGCGAAGGGCTGCAGCACGAGGATGGACACAGCCACATCCTCGCCTCGACGATTCCGAATTGCGTGTCGTACGACCCGACGTTCGCGTACGAAGTTGTCGTGATCGTCCGCGATGGCCTCCGGCGGATGTTCGAACAGCAGGAGGACGTCTACTACTACCTCACGCTGATGAACGAGAACTACCCGCACCCCGCGATTCCCGCCGGCGCCGAGGAAGGCATCGTCAAGGGGATGTATCTGCTACAGACGGGCGGCTCAGTTGGCAAACCCGGCAAGGGACCGCGCGTCCAGCTGATGGGCTCGGGCACGATCCTGCGCGAGGTGATCGCCGCGGCGGACCTGCTGAAGAATGACTTCAAGGTGGAGGCCGACATCTGGAGCGTGACGAGCTTCAACGAGCTGCGGCGCGACGGCATGAGCGCAGAGCGCTTCAACCTGCTGCACCCGACGAAGGCGCACCGGAAGAGCTACGTCGAGTCGTCGCTCGACGGTCATTCCGGTCCGGTCGTCGCGGCCACCGACTACATGCGCAATTTCGCCGACCAGATCCGCGGTCACATTCCGCGGCGTTTCGTCACCTTGGGAACCGACGGCTTCGGCCGCAGCGATTATCGCGTCAAGCTGCGGCGCTTCTTCGAGGTCAACCGCCATTACGTCGCGGTGGCGGCGCTCAAAGCGCTCGCCGACGACGGCGAGCTCAAGGCGGAGGTGGTCGATCAGGCGATCAGGAAGTACGCGCTCGACACCGAGCGCCCCGATCCGTGGACGGTATAGCGCCAATCCAAGCGTAGAGGTTGCCATGGCAGCGTTGACCGAAGTGAAGGTGCCGGACATCGGCGAGTTCAAGGACGTACCGATCATCGAATTGATGGTCAAG
>VBCZ01000347.1 GCA_005889025.1 Betaproteobacteria bacterium | reverse complement strand
TCTGGAGTCGGGTTGACATGAATCTGTACATAACGTACAGTTCGCTTTGGACCTCGATCTCATTTGACCGATTCCCATGAAGACACCTGCCAAGAAAGGCGCCGAACAGGCGCGCAGGAACTTCCCCGCCCTGGTCGAGCAGGCAGCACGCGGCGAACCTACGATCATCACCAAACACGGCAAACCCTATGCCGCACTGGTGCCTGCGTCGTATCTTGGCCAAAACACTGCGCGTGTCGACATTCGAGCCTTGCGTGGGAGCGGTAAGGGGCTATGGGGACGATCGATCAAAGGCACGATTCGATCGATGCGTGAGGAATGGCGCTAACGCCGCTCGGGGAGTTACCGTCGAACGCGCGGGTTACTGTCGATTCCGCGCCGATCATCTACTTCCTCGAGGATCACCCGAAGCTAGCCGCTCGCTTTGCGCCGGTATTCGACGCCGCGGCCCAAGGCGCGCTCTCGATCTTCGTTTCCACGATCACGGTAGCTGAGGTCGTCGCCGGACCGCTGAAGGCGGGCAATGAAATCCTGGCCGCCCAGTATTGTGAAGCGCTGCGCGGCTCGAAAAACTGGGAGATCATTCCGGTCACTGAAGAGATCGCTATTCTCGCGGCGCGGATCCGGGCGATCCGTAATCTAAGGCTGCCCGATGCGATTCAGGTAGCCACCGCGGTGGCTACAGGTTCGGTTGCCTTAGTGACCCACGACATTGACTTCTCTAAGGTGCAAGAAATCAAAATCATCAGTTAGGCACATTCCGGGCCTCGCACAATGTCGTGGAGGATGATGGTTCGAACTCCGTCAGTGCCGCTCGCCGGAAGCGGGGTATATTAAGTCGACGTATCTAGACGTCCAGGGGGTTTAATATTAAGTGCTAAAAAAGTTGCCCCGCCGAGAAGAACATAACCACTCATTGCTAAGATTAATGCGACGTGGCAGTCGACGGATGGTTAATCCGCAGGTCCCAGGTTCGGGCCCTGGTCGGGGAGCCACTTAGGGGCAGCTCTGGGCACGCTCATGAAGTCGCCTGGATTTCCCGCTGCAGCTTGCGCGAGCGCGGCGTAGCTGCCGATGATTTGCACTTCGCGTTTATTCACTCGGATTTCCTGCACCAGCAGGCGCAGGTATTCCTTGGCGAATGCGTCCGCGACCGAGGCAACAAGACAATGTTGCCTGGCCGCTATTGAAGAACCAGGCGCTCACATCAAGCATGAACACTTGGCCACCCCTCTCGGGATGCCTCCTGACAGAACAGCGACTGTCCATCTGACCGTCACGAGGACGACCATTTCTCTATAAGCTCCGCCTCTCGACAGCTCGACGGGCTCGCTCATCACACTGGTTGCCGCGTGGGAAAAAGAAAAGGCCCCGGTCCTTGCGAACTGAGGGCCTTGCTGCGTGACGACCGCGAGTCCATGCACGAGGCATGGCCGAAGGCACATCACATGGCACCGCCAGACCTTGTGATCCGGACAACGCCAGCTATGCTCGGGAGCTAGACCGAGCGCACAACCTAAGTCGCTTCTCGCGACGAGATCGGAATCGCTCCCGATCACTTCAAGGGCGGGTAACGGCCGCACCGCCAATGCCCGAGGCACTGGACTTCATGCCTGGCTGGGTGACCAGTCGACATGAAGGCTGTGTGAGCACGATGCTCGCGGACAAGCGACTTGAGTATTGCACTGCCGGTGCGCCACTTCAAGGGTCTGTACGACGAAATGGGGGTGCAAGCCGAAAAGCACGGCATTTCGGGGTGCTTTCGGTCTTGACATCGCGCGGGTGTGATGGAAGCGGAAATAGGAGAAGGTACCTGCTTTCGCTAATCTGCATCAAGCGAAGTCGTTCAGCATGGATACACCGCTATGGGCAAACGCCATGGTGCCCCGTTCGACGGGAATGGCCGGACGCGGGCCAACAGCGGCCATACAGCAACGCCGCTGAAAGCGGCCGTTCGATGGCGCAATTGACTTAATCCGGGCAATCCGTTTCGGTAGACTCAATCAAGCCAGTCATCGACTCGGTCACTGATGTCAGGTGGCAGCGATAAGCCAAGCCCTCGCAGCGCCGAGCGACTAACACTGAATGTGAATTGAGTTGCGCCCGCCACCGGCAGGTCGGCCGGATTGGCGCCACGGAGGATCTTGTCCACATACTTGGCTGCGCCGTAGTAGCCTTCATAGTGACCAGGGCCTAGCGCCATTAGTCCGCCGGCCGACACATATTCGACGTCGGTGTAGATGGCCGGCAGCCTGTGTTTCGCAGCCTCGGCGGCAAGCGCGAAACGTCGGGAGTTTATAAAACTATCAACCCCATTCACGAGAGCTTTGGCGCCAAATGCTATGGCTTTGTCAAATGCGGGCTCAACGTCGTCTGGCTTACGAATGTCCAAGGCTTGA
>VBCZ01000344.1:14343-18748 GCA_005889025.1 Betaproteobacteria bacterium | reverse complement strand
TTCGAGACGGTTATGCGCCATGGATGAAGTCGACTGAATGCCGCAGTATAGGAATCGAAGCCTGAGGATGTCCACCGCCCGCGTCGCCGCTCGTCGTCGGTCTGCTAACATCCGCGCATGCTTGCATCTCACGCCGGCGCGGCGAGCGGCTTGTTCGGCCGCGCGAAAGTCCTCGCCGTGCTCGCATGTCTCCTCGCCGCGTGCGGCGACAAGCACGGTGTGCGCCGAATCGAGCTGGCCGAGTGCCGCGTGCCCAAGCTTGTCCATGCCGCGCAGTGCGGCAAAGTCGACGTGCTCGAGGACCGGTCCAAGCCGGAGGGACGCAAGCTTTCGATCGCAGTGACTCTGCTCCCGGCGAACACGCTCAATCCCCTGTCCGACCCGCTGTTCATGCTTGCCGGCGGCCCGGGCCAATCATCGGATGCCATCGCCCCGCTGGCCGAACAGCTGTCCGGCGTTCGCCGGTCCCGCGACATCGTCCTTATCGATCCGCGCGGAGGCGGCCGTTCCGCGCCGCTTCGCTGCGCCGCGCTCAAGCCCAGAGATCCCTTCGACGAGCTGCTCGATGCGGACACCATAGCGCAGGCTGCGCACCGCTGCATCGCGGAGCTTCTGGCCCGTGGAGACGTCGATGTTGCGCAGTACTCGACGAGCGCCTACGTCGCGGACATCGACGAGGTGCGCGCTGCCCTGGGCTACGAGCGCGTCAACCTGTGGGGAGGCTCGTATGGAACGCGCGCGGCGCAGGAGTATGTGCGCCGCTATCCCGCGCGCGTACGCAGCGTGGTCCTCGACGCTGTCGCGCCGCCGGAGCTGAAACTCAGTCTCGACGTCTGGGCTTCGCGCGATGCCGCGATCGCCCGCGTGATCGCCGACTGCGCAGAGGACGCGCAGTGCAGAGAAGCGTATCCCGATCTGAACGCAACGCTCGAACGCATCCGCGCGAGGCTCGAGTCGCCGCAACGCTTCGCCGTCAACGACCCGCGCACCGGCACGCCACACGACGTGCCGCTGTCTTTTGAGGCGATCGTCGGCGCGCTGCACGGGCTTGTGTATGCACCCGAGCTTGCGAGCCTCATTCCGCCGTTGCTCGCGCGCGCCGAAGCAGGCGATTTTTCGCCGCTCGCGGCGGCGGCGATGATGCTAGCGGCCGACTTCAATCGCACCATGAATCTCGCGCTGCATTACGCAGTGACCTGCGCCGAGGATGCTTCTCGGACGGCGCCATCGGATGTGCAGAAGATCATTCCAAATCTGCGTGCGCCGGTGCTGGCGGAACGCAATCTCGAAGCATGCCTGGGCTGGCCGCGTGCGTCTGTGCCGGCGGATTTCTTCTCTCCACTGACGAGCGACAAGCCGGTGCTGATTCTTTCCGGCGGGCTCGATCCGGTGACTCCGCCGGCCAACGGCGAAAAGGTCGCGCAAACATTGCCCAACAGCCGGCATGTCGTCGCGGCGGGATATGGGCACATCGTGTCGCCGCATGCGTGCACGCCCCGTCTGATCGCCAAGTTCATCGACGAGGCGGGCTTTGCAACGCTGCCGCAGTCGTGCCTCGATTACCTCGCGACCAGCAAGCCTCCGCCGCTTTTTGCGTCGCTGCTCGGACCTCGATGATCATCGTCGACGCTCTGGCCAAGAGCTTCGGCAGGAAGCGCGAGATCAAGGCGGTCGACGGCGTGTCATTTCGCGCCGAAGACGGCGCGATCACCGGCCTCCTGGGACCCAACGGCGCCGGCAAGACGACGCTCTTGCGCATGCTGGCCACGCTCATCGCGCCCGACGCGGGCAGCGCGACGATCGACGGGCTGGATATCGTTCACGATCGATTCAAGGTGCGCGGCAGGATCGGGGCCCTGTCCGATGCGCGTGGTCTCTACGGCCGCCTCACCGCGCGCGAGAACGTCCGCTACTACGGGCGCCTGCAGGGCTTGACCGGATCCGCGCTCGACGCGCGCGTCGACCAATTGCTCGCTCAGCTTGGCTTGGCCGAGCTTGCCGATCGGCGAGCGCAAGGATTCTCACAGGGCGAGCGAATGAAGGTCGCGATCGCCCGCGCGCTGGTGCACGACCCCGCCGCGATACTTCTGGACGAGCCGACCAACGGCCTCGACATCATGAGCATCCGCGGCTTGCGCGATCTGCTGCGCAAGCTCCGTTCATCCGGAAAGTGCATTCTGTTTTCGAGCCACGTGATGCAGGAAGTCGCCGCGCTGTGCGACACCATCGTGATCCTTGGCCATGGGCGGGTAGTCGCTAGCGGCAGCGGCGCCGAGTTGCGTGCGAAGACCGGCCAGGCGACCCTGGAGGACGTGTTTGTGTCTTTACTCGGATCGGGCGAGGGACTGGCTGCGTGAAACCTGCCGACCGGATTCTCACCGTCGTCACCAAGGAACTGGTCGACACTTTTCGCGACCGACGCACCATGATGGTGACGCTGCTCACGGCGATTGCGGCAGGACCGCTTTTTCTGGCGCTGATCCTGAATGTCGCGGCAAGCCAGGCCGACAAGGCACGTGAGCTGAAGCTTCCCGTCGCGGGCGAGGAGCACGCGCCTGCGCTTATCGCTTTTCTCCAGCGCGCACAAGTCGCCATCAGTCGCGCGCCGGCGGATTACGAAGCGAAGATCCGCGCCGGAGAGCTCGATGTCGTGCTCGCGATCGACCCAGCCTACGAGGCCGACGTCGGCAGCGGAAAGTCGGCGACGGTGCGACTGGTCTTCGATCGTTCGCGCGATCGCGCACGGTCGGCGATCGACTCGGCCGAATCGCTGTTGCGCGCCTACAATCGGGTGTGGGGATCGCAACGGCTCGCACTGCGGGGCGTCGCGCCCGACGTCGGCCGGCCGCTCAACGTCGAGGATATCGACCTGGCTACACCGCAGCAGTCGGGTTCGTTGATTCTTTTCCTGGTCGCGTACTACGGCCTGTTTGCGTCGCTGATGGGCGGCATGGCCGCTGCCCTCGATTCGACCGCGGGCGAGCGTGAACGAGCGTCGCTGGAGCCCCTCCTCGCCATGCCGCTCTCGCCGGTGCAACTGATCGTCGGCAAATGGGCTGCCGTGGCGACATTCGACGCGCTTGTCGTCGCGCTGACGCTCGCCGGCTTCTATCTCACGCTCAACTTCGCGCCTCTGCCCGCGGTCGGCGTGCCGTTCTTATTCGGGGCGGCCGAGCTTGGGCGCTTCCTCCTGGTGCTATTGCCGCTGATCGCGCTGCTTCCCGCGGTCCTGCTGTATGTCGGACTGCGCGGCCGCTCGCTCAAGGAAGCTCAAGCCAACGTATCTGCGCTGCTGTTCGTCGTGAGCATGCTCCCCGTCATCCAACACTTCCTGCAGGAAAAGGAGCCGCCGTGGCTGTTGTGGGCGCCGATCTCAGGCCAGTTCCTGCTGCTGTCGCGTGCCCTGCGAGGCGAAGCGATTCCGGCGTTGGACTGGCTGCCCAGCGCTGCGGCGCCGGTCGCACTGACCGCGCTTTCGCTGCTTGCGGCTTCAAGGCTCATCAGCCGCGAGACCGTGCTTGGAACGCGATGATCGTCATTTAGGGGACAGACCACGGTTTGTTGCTCTCGCGCCGTTGGGCCTGCGGCGATAAAAGCCCGGCCGTTGGTTGAGGCAACCCGACCGGGCCGTCACGCACGGCCGGAACCGTGGTCTGTCCCCGATTATCCCAGCTGCCTCAGGACGGCAAGCGGCGGCTGGCGCAAGGTCCCACGCGTGCCCGCCCACCCCGCAAGCGCGACGCCGACGGCACCGCCGAGGATGCCTATAAGCCATACCCACGGATTCCACCCGAACGGAATCTGGAACACGCGGTCGGCGAGGACATAGCCGATGGCGGTCGCGCCGCCTGCGCCGACGAGCCCTGCCAGCGCGCCCAGCGTCAGGAACTCTGCGACGTGCGCCGCGACAAGCTGACGCTCGCTAGCGCCGAGCGTGCGCAGGATGGCCGCATCGTATTTGCGTTCGTCCTGCGTCGCGGCGATGGCCGCTTCGAGGACCAGCACGCCGCCCAGCAGCGTGAACAGAAACACGAACTCGACCGCCAGCGCCACTTGCTCGATGATCGCCTGTACCTGCCGCAGGATCGAATCGACGTCGATGATCAGCACGTTCGGGAAATCGCGCAGCAGCGACGTCACCCAGGCGCTGCCGCTGTCCGCACGAATGGCACCGATATACGTCGTCGGCATCGTCTCAAGCACGCCCGGCGGAAACAGCGCGAAAAAATTGACGCGAAAGCTGTCCCAGTCCACCTTGCGCAAGCTCGTGACCCTGGCGCTCACGCGCGTGCCGGTGATGTCGTAGGTCAGCGTGTCGCCGAGATGGATGCCGAGGGTGCTTGCGATGCCGTCTTCGAGCGACACTTGGCCGGCTGCGCCGGGGCCGCCGGTCTCACCGGGCTGC
>VBCZ01000344.1:0-14204 GCA_005889025.1 Betaproteobacteria bacterium | reverse complement strand
ACCATCGGATACAGAGGGGTATCGCCGCCAACTGCCTTCAGCGAGGCGCGTACTCCAGCGAGCTGATCCGGCAGCACATTGATCAGGAATGCGTTGGGTGCGTCCGCCGGCAGGCTTGCGCGCCAGTTGCGCATGAGATCGCCGCGCACCATCGTCAACAGCAGCAGCGCCATCAGGCCTAAGCCCAGCGCTCCTATCTGCAGGCTGGACGCCAGCGGCCGCCGCCGCAGATTGGCGAGCCCATAACGCCAGCTGTAGCCGCGGCTTGGCAGAAAGCGAAGCGACAGCATGCCTCCCCAGGCGATCAGCGCGGCGGCGACGATAAGGCCCGCAATCCCGCCGATCACGATCATTGCCGTCTTCGCATCCTGCGCCTGGCCGGCAATCAAGAGCGCAATGGTCGTGGCGCCGAGTGCATACGCGATCCATCCGCCTGCGCGAGGCAGCCCCAGGTCGCGACGCAGAACGCGCAGCGGTGGGACGCGCGACAGCGACACGATCGGCGGAAGCGCGAAGCCCAACAGCAGCAGCAGTCCCGTAGCGAACGCGGCGAGCGCGGGCCATGCGCCAGGGCGAGGCAAGTCGGCGCTGACCACTGCGCTGAGAAGCATGACCAGAAGTTGTTGGCCCGCGAGCGCAACCATACACCCCACCGCGCTCGCCGTGCCGCCAAGCACCATGAACTGCAGCGCGAACAAGGACAGCGTTTGGCGCTGTGGGGCGCCGAGGCAGCGCATCATCGCCGCGGCATCGAGATGCCGTCGCAAATAGCGCGACGCTGCCAGCGCGACTGCGACGGCCGCGAGCACGACTGCGACCAGCGCCGCCAAGCCGAGAAACTGGTCCGACCGCTCGAGCGTCTGGCGCACTTCGGGCCGCAGATCGCGAATCGATTCCAGGCGCTGTCCGCGCTCCAGACGTTGCTGCGCCCAGGCGCGGAATGCGTCGGTTTCGCCTCCCGCAAACAACAGGCGATACGACGCGCGATTGCCGGGCTGCAGCAGCTTGGTCGCCGCAACGTCGTCGAGGTTCATCAAGAGCTTCGGCCCCAGCGCAAGCAAGCCGCCGGCGACCTCGGGGTCCTGCTGCACGATCGCGCCGACCTTCAGCGGCCGATCGCCGACGAGGATTGTCCCGCCCGCGGCGACATTGAGGCGCGCCGCGAGGCGCGTGTCGATCCAGGCCTCGCCGGGCGCCGGTATGTCACGTGTAGGCTTGCCTTCGGGCGAATTGGGGTCGGCGAGAATGATCGCCCCACGCAACGGATAGCCGGCGCCGACGGCCTTGACGTCGGAGAGCACGGGCGCCGTGGCATCCCCTGCCGTCTGTACCATGCTGTTGAACTTAATGACCGGCACCATTGCAAGGCCGCGCGAGCGCGCCTCGTTGGCATAAGCGTCCGGCAAGGGCCGGTCTCCCGACAGCATCAGATCGCCGCCCAGGAGCAGATTGGCCTGGCGCGTCAGTGCTCCCTTGACGCGATCGGTGAAAAATCCAACGCTGCCGACGCTCGCCACCGCGAGCACCAGCGCGGCAATGAGAACTCGCAGCTCGCCAGCGCGCCAGTCGCGCTGGAGCATCCGCATGGCGAGCCTGAAGGTATTCACTTATGCCGTTCCACGCGAGATGCACTCACGGGACGGTGACTTCATCGTTGAGCACCCGACCTGCATCCAGCGAAACACGGCGCGCGCAGCGCGATGCAAGCGTCGCGTCGTGAGTGACCAGGAGCAGCGTCGTGCCCCGCTCGCGATTGAGCTGAAACATCAGATCCGCGACTTCGCTGCCGGTGGCAATGTCGAGGTTGCCGGTGGGCTCGTCGGCCATGAGCACCTGAGGCTCGCCGGAAAAGGCGCGCGCAATCGCGACACGCTGCTGCTCGCCGCCGGAAAGCTGCTTCGGATAATGCGTCACGCGCGCCGCTAGGCCGACGCGAGCCAGCCAATCCCGCGCCCGCGCCGCCGCGTCGCTGGCGCCCGCCAGCTCGAGCGGCAACATGACGTTTTCGAGCGCCGTCAGCGCCGGCAGCAGTTGAAACGACTGAAAAACGAATCCAAGCCAGCGCTGTCTCAAAGCGGCGCGCTGGTCTTCCGATAAACCGTTGAGCGCCGTATCGCCGAGCCACACTTCGCCCGCCGTCGGACGGTCGAGCCCGGCGAGCAGGCCCAGCAGTGTGGTCTTGCCGGAGCCCGACGCACCGACGATCGCAACGCGTTCGCCCGCGGCGATGTCGAAGCTCACGTCGTCGAGAATAGTGAGCGGGGAATCGCCGCTTTGCACGACCTTGGAGAGTTTGCGGGCGCGAATGACGGTGCCGGGCATGGATGAATTGACGGGAAATATTGACAACGTTGGGCCGGCAGCGCGCAACGCAAGGGCGCATTGTACCGGCACGCCGCATGAGTCCCTGTGGCTGCCCGCGCAGCCCATCGAAAAAGGGCCGGCACCACTTGAGATGCTTCGCTGCGCTCAGAATGACACATAAGAATGTCATTCTGAGGAGCGCAGCGACGAAGAATCTCGCCCGCTAATCCGAATGACAGAACTTCGCATGGTCGATGGCAATTTCATGCGAGCTTGCTAGAATGATTTTCTTGTCACCGTCACCATGATCAATCCTCGGCGCATCACAGCGACAGCGGGCGTGCTCATCGCGCTCGCGGCGGGCTGCTGCCTGGCCGCCGCGGCGCCCGTCATCCTCGTCGTCGGAGACAGCATCTCCGCCGGCTACGGCCTTCCCGCCAACGAGGGCTGGACAACCTTGCTTCAGCGGCGCCTCGCCGCCGAGCAGTTCCCGTATCGCGTAGTCAACGCAAGCGTCACCGGCGATACGACCGCCGGCGGACGGACGCGTCTGCCTGCATTGCTCGAACAGCACCGGCCTGCCATCACCATCATCGAGCTCGGCGGCAACGACGGCTTGCGCGGCGGAAGTCTGGATGCCATGCGCGCGAATCTCGATGCGATGACGGGGACCGTGCAGAAGGCGGGGTCGAACGTCTTGCTGATCGGAATGCAGTTGCCGCCCAATTACGGCGCGCTGTACGTGCGCCGATTCAGCTCGATCTTCTCGGACGTCGCGCATTCGCACAAGGCGGCGCTGGTGCCGTTCTTTTTCGAGGGGTTCGGCGAAGACAACGCGATGTTTCAGCAGGACCGGATCCATCCTCTCGCCATCGCACAGCAAAGGCTGCTCGACAACGTGTGGCCGCAACTCCGACCGCTGCTGGGCAAGCCCCGATGAGCGCGGTAAGACAGTGATGAGTGAACGACGTGCGTCCACCGATCGAGTCGACGTCGAGGCGCTGGCCGACTATCCCGATCGCATCGACGTGCGCAGCCCTGCCGAGTTCGCGCTCGACCATCTTCCCGGCGCCATCAATCTTCCGGTGCTCGACGACGCCGAGCGCGCGCGCGTCGGAACGCTTTACGTGACTTCTCCGTTCGCGGCCCGAAAGCTCGGAGCCGCGATCGTCGCCCGCAATATCGCGGCAATGCTGGACCGCGCGGTCTTCAACCAGCCTCGCGAGTGGCAGCCGGTGATCTACTGCTGGCGAGGCGGCCAGCGCAGCCGCGCGCTTGCCCACGTGCTCAATGAAATCGGATGGCGCGCCGCGCAGCTGGACGGCGGTTATCGCGCGTATCGGCGGCACGTCGTCGCGCAACTCGAGGTCTCGCCTGCGCGATTTCGCTTTGTCGTGGTCTGCGGCCTCACCGGCGCGGGAAAAAGCCGATTCCTCGCCGCGCTGCGCGGCGCAGGTGCGCAGCCGGTCGACCTCGAAGGGCTCGCATGCCATCGCGGCTCGCTGCTGGGAATGCTGCCCGGAGGCACGCAGCCATCGCAAAAAGGCTTCGAAACCCGACTGCTCGCGGCTCTGGAGCAACTCGATCCGTCACGCGTGGTCTTTGTCGAATCGGAAAGCAAGCGCATCGGCAAGCTGCAAGTGCCGCCCAGGCTTCTCGAGCACATGCGCGATGGCGTGAGCCTCGTGCTGGCGACGCCGCTCTCCACGCGCGTCGCATTGCTCAAGGAAGAGTACGGACACTTCCTGCGCGACTCAGCGCTGCTGGCGGAGCGGCTGCAGCCGCTCGCGCCGCTGATCGGCAAGTCGAAGCTCGCCGAGTGGGACGCGATGGCGGATGCCGGCGAGTGGGACAGGCTCATTGCCGAGCTGCTCGAAATGCATTACGACCCGCTCTACGAGCGCTCGCTGAAAACCAACTTCGGAGGAAGCGAGACACGGACGCTCGATGTGCGAGACGCGACCCCGGCGGGCTTCGCCGAGCTCGCACGGGAAATGCTGTTCGATTTCGAGCGGGCCCGCACCGCGACTGTGGTCTGACAGCTCGTAAAATTGCCGTCGACCACGCGACGTCATGTGATTTATCGAGGTTTGCATAATTGAGTGACGCCATAGTCACGTCATCCCGGCGAAGGCCGGGATCCAAGTTCCTCACCGCAGATTGGGCCCCGGCTCAGTTACCACAATGAGCCGGGGCGACCTTGGGCCATTCCGTCACCCATTTCGAAAAGCTCTATAGATCACAGCGAGGCATCCGATTGTGTCATTTCGATCGTGCGGGGATATAAAGCAGATTCTTCGTCGCTCGTTCCTCAGAATGACAGTAACTGGAATCGTCCGACCGGAGATCCCTCATCCCGGTTGCCCCTCCGATGACATGATGTTTTCAACAGCGCGCCAAGGAACCTGAGACAATCAGCCGTGGCCGACCACGCCTTTCGCATCGTCAATGTGTTTGCCGAAGCACCGCTGGAAGGCAATCCGCTCGCGGTATTCGAGGATGGTCGCGGACTCGATGATGCGACCATGCAGGCGCTGGCCTTGCAGTTCAATCTATCGGAGACGACGTTCATCCTGCCGTCGTCGCAAGGCAGCGCTCGCGTGCGCATTTTCACTCCGACGTTCGAAATGCCCTTTGCCGGACACCCCACGCTCGGAACGGCGCACGTCGTCCGTGCGCTCGGCCCGGCCGGTCTCGATGGCAACAGCGTCACGCTGGAGATGAAAGCGGGTCTTATCCGCGTATCCGCGCGCGGTGACGAGTGGACGCTGGAGGCGAAGCCGCCGCGTGTTCGCGCGGCAGCGGCACCGCGAGAAGTGCTGGCGACCATGCTGGGCGTCGACGCCAGCGCCCTGACCGCCGAGCCGATGTGGGTCGACACCGGCAGCGAACAGCTCGTGATCCCGCTGGCCAGCGCGAACGCGGTGCGCCAATGCGCTCCGGATGCCGCGCTGCTCGCCCGTGATGGCAGCGTTGCCCTCCCCGGGGGCGGCAAGCGGTCGATGGCGTATGTCTGGGCTTACGACGGTCCGGATGCGGTGGTGGCTCGATTCTTCTTCTCCAAGCACGGTGCGATCGTCGAGGATCCGGGTACCGGCTCGGCGTGCGCGAATCTGGGCGGCTGGCTGGTCGCGACCAACGCCGCGCTTCCGCGGTCGCTGGTAATCTCGCAGGGCGATGCCGTGGGCAGGCATTGCCGGCTCGGGCTGACCGTCGATGAAGCACGCCGGATTTTTGTTTCCGGGCGGGTCATCGAGCTGGGGCGTGGCAGCATCAGCCTCTAGCACATGCGGCAACAGGCTGTTACAACAAAGTGACGGCATCATCGTCAACCCATCGCCGGACTGCCCGTTTTTGGTAAGCCACCGGTCGATCACGACCCCAACCCATGTTCCCGCGCGCGTTCACCTTCTGCATCCTATTTGCCGGCGTGTCGCCGATCGCCTCGGCGAGCGCGCTCGGCAGCGCGCCGCTCTCCTACGACGATGCGCGGCACCTGCTCAACCGCACCGGTTTCGGCGCGACTTCAAGCGAGATCGAGCGCTATGTCGGGATGAGCCGCGAGCAAGCCGCCCGCAAGCTCCTCGACGGCGCGCGTACGACCGCGCTCACGCCGCCGCCGGCGTGGACAGCGGAGGTCGGCCCGCTTCGCTATCCGCGGCCCGGCGACAACGCATCGCAGATGGAAAGGAAGCTCTTCCAACAGGAGCAGGTGCGCGAGGGCCTCGAATTGCGTGGGTGGTGGTTGAGCGAGATGCTCGCTACGCCGTCGCCGCTCACCGAGCGGATGACCCTGTTCTGGCATAACCATTTCGTGTCCAGCCAGCAGAAGGTGAAGCTCGCGCTGCTGATGTACCGCCAGAACGTCACGCTGCGCGCACACGCGCTCGGCAACTTCGGTGACCTGCTGCACGCGGTGGCGCGCGATCCGGCGATGGTGATCTACCTCGACAGTGCGCAGAACCGCAAGGGAACGCCCAACGAGAATTTCGCGCGTGAAGTGATGGAGCTCTTTACGCTCGGCGAAGGCCGCTACGCGGAGCAGGACATCAAGGAGGCGGCGCGCGCGTTCACGGGCTGGAGCATCGATCGCGACAGCGGCCGATTCATGTTCCGCCCATTCATCCACGACGACGGAGTCAAGACGGTTCTCGGCAAGAGCGGCAACTTCGACGGCGATGAAGTGCTGGACATATTGCTCGCGCAGCCCGCCACGGCCGAGTTCGTGGTGCGGAAGCTCTGGCGCGAGTTCGTTTCTCCCGATCCGGACGAACAGGAAGTCAGTCGCATCGCACGCCGTTTTCGCGACGCGCGCTACGACATCAAGGTTGCGCTGAACGACATTTTCACCTCGGATGCGTTTTACGCGAAGCAAAGCCGCGCTTCGCTGGTCAAGTCGCCGATCGATCTCGTCGTCGGAACGCTGCGACAGTTCAACATGGCGCCCTCGGAGCCCACGCCATTCGCGGTCGCGGCCGCGGGCATGGGGCAGAATCTTTTCTCCCCACCCAACGTTAAAGGCTGGCCGGGACAGGAAACGTGGATAAACACGAGCAGCCTGCTCGCACGCAAGCAGTTTCTGGAGCGGCTTTTCCGTGGCGACGATCCGTCGCGCATGGCGGCCCTGCCCCGCACCGAGAGGATGGTTCCCGAAATGCCGCGCCAGGCGCTGCAACAAGGCGAGCTCGATCCGGAAAAGGCGCGCCAGATACGCTTCTTGCGGGCGATGGAGCGCGGAATGCAAAGCGTGCAATTCGACAGCGCGAAATGGATGTCGCAGGTGTCGAGCGCGCCCGACCCCGCGAGGCGGGCTGCCGATGCCGAGCGCGTTCTGCTTGCCACGGCGCCGCAGGCCGAGCCCGACGCACCCGGCGATCCCCTGGCCCTGGTGCGCAGCCTCGTGCTCGATGCCGCGTATCAGCTCAAATGAACACCGTGCGAGCGCTGCAATGAGCCCGACATCCAAATCCACCGATAGACGTCGATTTCTGAAGCGCGCGGGCGGCTTGGCGGTCGTCGCTCTCGCGCCTTCCGCGGCAACTCGCGTCGCCTGGGCGGCCGCCCCCTCCGGGGCTGACTACCGCAAGCTGCTTGTTCTGATCGAGCTCAGGGGCGGCAACGACGGCCTCAACACCGTCGTCCCCTATGCGAGCTCGACGTACTACGCATTGCGTCCGAAGCTAGCGATCGCCCGCGACCAGGTCGCCAAGCTCTCAGACAGCGCAGGACTGCATCCTGCGCTCGAACCCCTGCTGCCGATCTGGAACCAGCGCGAGCTCGCGGTGCTTCAGGGCGTCGGCTACCCATCGCCCAACCTGTCGCATTTTCGTTCGATCGAGATCTGGGACACCGCGTCGCGGAGCGAGGAATATCTGCAGGACGGTTGGCTTACGCGCACGTTCAGCTCGGCGCCCACGCCGCGAAGCTTTGCCGCCGACGGCGTCATTATCGGATCGCCGGATCTCGGACCGCTCGCCGGCGGCGGCACGCGTGCGATCGCGCTTGCCAATACCGACCAGTTTCTCCGGCAGGCGCGCCTCGCCGCGGCCGAGGGTCAAGCGAGAAACAAGGCGCTCGCACACATTCTGAAGGTCGAAGCGGACATCATGCAGGCCGCATCGCATCTCAACGCCAATTACGCGTTCAGGACCGAGTTCCCGTAAACCGGATTCGGCAACGCCATAAAAACGGCATCCCAGATCGTCGCCAATCAAGCGGGCGTCGCGGTGGTCCGTGTCACGCACGGCGGGTTCGACACGCACAGCGGCCAGCCTGCGACTCACGCGAGGCTGCTGGGCGAGCTGGCCAGCGGCATCGTCGCATTCAGAAGCGCGCTCGACGAGCTCGGGAAATGGAATGACACGCTGGTGCTGACGTACGCCGAGTTCGGCCGCAGACCGAAGGAGAACCTCTCCAACGGCACCGACCACGGCACCGCGAGCGCGCATTTTGCGCTCGGAGGCCGCGTTGCCGGCGGGCTATACGGCGAGCAGCCTGCGCTCGAGCGGCTGTCCGGCGACGGCAACACCGGCTATGCGATCGACTTTCGCAGTGTGTATGCCACCGCGCTCGAGCGGTGGTGGGGCGTGCCTTCCGCCGGTCCGCTCGGCGGCAAATTCGCTCCGGTGCCGATCCTGCGGGCCTAAAGCGACCAACACGCTGATCAAATGCATTGCCAAAGCAGATTCTTCGTCGCTGCGCTCCTCAGAATGACATTGGTTGTCACATTTTGGTTGTCATTCTGAGCGCGGCGAGGAATCTCAGGCCGCTGAACCTCGCTACAATGGGGCGCTACGCTCCTCAGAATGACATAACGCGCGATCACGCGTTGGCATCCCACGCTTCCAGGAACTCGCGCCAGTGCGATAGTCCCGTCGCGGCGATCTTCTCGCGCGAGAGCGACACCTCCGCCGCATATTGCGCCGCCGACAGGGTCCCGCGCAGCTGCTGAAAGCGCAGGAACAGGAGGTAAGTGTTCATGACGTCGGTTTCGCAATAGCGGCGTATATCGTCGATCTTTCCGTCCATGAATGCGGAATGGACTTTGCTTCCGTCCATGCCGAGCTTTCCCGGAAAGCCCGACAGTCGAGCCATGGCGTCGAGGCCGGCGGTCGCGCGCGGCTGATACATCGACAGCACGTCCATCAAATCGAGATGGCGCGTGTGATAGCGTCCGAGGTAGCTATTGAATTTGAATTCTCGATCGTCGTCGCCCCAGTCCCAGAACTTTGCCGCGATAACGCCGTGGATAAGCGCGCGGTGGGTGAGCACCGGCAGATCGAACCCGCCACCGTTCCAGGATACAAGTTGCGGCGTGTAGCGGTCGATGCCGTCGAAAAAGCGCCGGATCAGCTCGGGTTCGGGATCGCTCGCATCGCCCAGCGACCACACCCGGAAGTTGCTGCCCTCGCGCAGCGCGCAGGCAATGGCAACGACGCGATGAAGATGATGCTGCAAGAAATCCCCGCCGGTCGATGTCCGCCTGAGCTGGGCTACGCAATCCAGGACGTCGGCGTCAGGGAGATCCTGCGGCAGGCGATGCAGACGTCGCAATCCCGCGACATCGGGAACGGTCTCGATGTCGAAGACAAGCGTCGGTATCATCGACGTCGATTCGATCAACCGGGGAACACGCCCGTCGTGAGATATCTGTCGCCCCGGTCGCAGACGACGAAGACGACGGTGGCATCGCGGACCTCTTCGCAAATCCGCAGGGCGACAGCGCATGCGCCGCCCGAGGAGATCCCGGCAAAAATGCCTTCTTCGCGCGCGAGCCTGCGCGCCATGTCCTCGGCATCGGCTTGCGATACGTATTCGAGCCGATCGACTCGAGCGGGATCGTAGATCTTCGGAAGATACGCAGGCGGCCATTTGCGTATGCCGGGGATCTGCGACCCTTCATCGGGCTGGCAGCCGATGATCGCGATCCGCGGGTTCTTTTCCTTGAGGAACTTGGAAACACCCATGATCGTGCCTGTCGTGCCCATGCTCGACACGAAATGCGTGATCCGCCCGTCGGTATCGCGCCAGATTTCCGGGCCCGTTCCCCTGTAGTGCGACAGCGGATTGTCCGGATTGGCAAACTGGTCGAGGATGATGCCTTGTCCCTCCGCGCGCATCTTTTCCGCGATGTCCCGGGCCGTTTCCATGCCGCCGGCCTTGGGGGTAAGGACGATCTCGGCGCCGAACGCGCGCATCGCTTGTCTGCGCTCCGCGGACAAATGCTCAGGCATGACCAGGACCATGCGATATCCGCGCATGGCGGCAGCCATCGCCAGCGCGATGCCGGTGTTGCCGCTGGTCGCCTCGATCAGGGTGTCGCCCAGCTTGATCTTGCCACGCTTTTCCGCCTCGACAACCATCGAGAGCGCAGGACGATCCTTGACCGAGCCGGCAGGATTGTCGCCTTCGAGCTTGGCCAGCAGCACAGTGGTGGTCGATCCCGGAAGGCGCTGCAGCTGGACGATCGGGGTGTTGCCGACGGTATCTTCGATGGTTTTGTACATGGCGGACACCGCAACCGCGCGAGTCGACGACATTTTAATGCGTAAAACAAAACCCCGCGCGCGGCGCGGGGTTTCGCTTGGCAACTCGCGACGTGCTTACTTCTTCGACTTGTCGTCTTGAGTGCTTGCCTTCGCCGCGTCCTTGTCCGACGATTTGGTCGCTGACTTGGCGTCTTTCTTGGCCTTGTCCGCTGCCGCTTTGGCGTCCTTCTTCGCTTTCGCCTCGGCCGCCTTTGCTTCCTTCTTGGCCTTGGCTGCGTCCTCCTTGGCCTTGGCCGCATCCTCTTTCGCCTTGGCCTTCGCTGCTTTGTCCGCCTTCGCTTGCTCAGCCTTGGTCATCTTCTCGTCCTTAGCGGAAGTCGCCGCGGACGGAGCCGCTTTGGTTTCGGCTTTGGTTGGAGGCGCCATGGCCGGGCCGGAAGACGGTGCTGGAGCGGGCGCTCCCGACTTAGGTTGCGCCGGCGCCATCGCCGGCGGCGTCGCGGGAGCCATGGACTTGGGTTGCGCGGGCGCCATGGCAGGCGGGGGTGCCGCGCTTGCCTTGCTGTCGGCCTTTGCCGGCGCGCTGCCTGGCAGCGGTGTCGACGCGCCGCTGACCGAGATCAATCCCTTGATCTTGGCGAACGTCCCCTCCTTGATGCCGCTGACTTTCATGACGTCCTCCGGCGTCTTGAACGGACCGTTGGCGTTGCGATAGTCGATGATGGCCTGCGCCTTGACCGGGCCGATCTCCGGCAGCGCATCGAGTTCTTCCTTGGTTGCGGTGTTGATATTCACCGTCGCCAGCGCAAACGTGGAGAACAGCAGCGCCGCGAGCAGTAGTACGAATTTCTTCATGGATCCCCTCCGAGCAGGAAAGTGAGTGGAATAGCGGCGCCAGCAATCCGGTCTGTCGCCGGACTTCCTGAACGCCGTCGCGATGTTACGGGTTGACGCGCGATTGGGCAAGGAGCGCCCCGATACAGCGCGGGACTCCGATTTCGACGCTCAGCATCGGCGCTGCGTAGCCCGCGCCGCGCAGGCGAGATAGATCGGCCTGCGTAGCGCTCTGATATCTGGCGGCAAGACCGGGAGGAAAGGCGATGTATTCGATTGCGCCGGCGCGATGCAGTTCCTCGAAAGCCAGAGGTGGCGCACCGTCCGCGGCGCGGCACGCGTTGATGGTCGCGGCAGCCACCGCGTTGAAAGTCGCGGCGCTTCCCGTCCCGACATTGAATATTCCAGAGCGATGCGGGTGGTCGAGGAAATCGAGATTCACCTTGACCACATCGTCGACGCTGACGAAATCGCGGCGCTGGTCGCCTGCGGCGTAACCGCCGGAACCTTCGAACAACTGTACCTTCCCCGTCGCGCGGTATTGCTCGAAAAAATGCCAGACCACCGACGCCATGCGGCCCTTGTGCGCTTCGCGCGGACCGTAGACATTGAAATATCGAAAGCCCGCGATCTGCGATGTCCGCTCGGGGAGCATGCGCCGCACGTACTGATCGAAAAGAGACTTCGAATAGCCATAGACGTTGAGCGGGGCCTCGCAAGCGCGCTCCTCGCGAAACGTCGTTCCTGCGCCGTACACTGCCGCCGACGACGCGTATAACAGTGGAATGTCGTTTTCCTGGCAGTGATGCAGCAGGGACACCGAGTATCGGTAGTTGTTCGAAAGCATATAGCGCCCGTCGGTCTCCATCGTGTCCGAGCACGCGCCCTGATGAAGCACTGCCGCGATGTCGTCTTCGAAATCCCCTTCCGCGAGACGGGGCAGGAACTCGGTCTTGTCGAAATAATCGGCGATGTCGCAGTCCGCGAGGTTGCGGAACTTGTCGTCGTCCGACAAGTCGTCGACGGCGAGAATCTGCGTCTCCCCGCGAGCGTTGAGTGCCTTGACGAGATTCGATCCGATGAAGCCGGCTGCGCCGGTGACGACGATGTACACGAGTCACTCCGAGTTTTGCCGTTGCGCCGGCGATGAAAGATTACAGCTCGATATCGAGTCTGCCGAACTGCGTGACGACAAATGGAACGCGCGGAGCGACTGCACACAGCAATTCGTAGCCAACCGTGCTTGCCGCCGCAGCCACGTCATCGACAGGCAGTCCCGCGCCCCACAGAACGACGGGGCTGCCGACGGTGGCCTCCGGCACATCCGTCAGGTCGACGGTCATCAGATCCATCGAAACGCGTCCCGCCGTGCGGACTTTCTTGCCGCATACCAGCACCGGCGTGCCGTTGGGCGCGTGCCTCGGGTAACCATCGGCGTAGCCGCATGCGATCACACCGATTCGATGCGCGCGCGCGGCGGTATATCCGCCGCCGTATCCGACGCTTTCGTTCGCCTTGATCTCCTGCACTGCGATCAATTCGCTCCTCAAGGTCATCACCGGCTGAAGGCCCAGCATTTCCGCCGTATCGTACGGAAACGGCGATGAGCCGTACAGCATGATGCCGGGACGCACATAATCTCCGCCGACCTCCTTGAATCGGATAACCCCCGCGGAATTGGCGAGCGAGCGGGGGTAGGGCAGTCCCTTGCACGCATCCTCGAATCT
The DNA here is from genome assembly GCA_005889025.1 of Betaproteobacteria bacterium. Taxonomy (GTDB): domain Bacteria; phylum Pseudomonadota; class Gammaproteobacteria; order Burkholderiales; family Casimicrobiaceae; genus PALSA-1003. The sequence goes on along the minus strand of VBCZ01000344.1, from coordinate 1,351 downwards.
TTGCAATTGCTCGTGCAGGCCCTCGTCCTCGTCGGCGCGAGCGAAGTGCGTCATCAATCGCAGCGCAGCGACAGTCGTTGCGCCCGACAGGCGCTCGACGACGCCGCGCAGTTCGTCGGGCCGGAAGCCGAGGCGATTCATCCCGGTATTGACCTTGACGAAAACTTCCAGCGGACGCGGCAAAGTTGTCGTTTCCAGCATGCGGACCTGCTCCATGTGGTGCACAACAATCGCAAGACGCCGGTTGGCGATCTCCGGCAGTTCATCGGCCGCAAAAAATCCCTCGAGCAAAAGCAGGCGCCGAACGTAATGTTGCTCTCGCATCGCCACCGCGGCATCGAGCTCGATCAGCGCCAATCCGTCGGTCTCGGCGAGCGCCGGAAGGATACGCGCCAGTCCGTGCCCGTAAGCGTTGGCCTTCACCACAGCCAACAATTGCGCGCCAGGACAGCGCTCGCGCGCGACGTGCACGTTTGCTTTCAGCGCGGCGAGATTGACTTGTGCGAGGATAGGACGAGACATGACGGCGCGAACCGCGGGCGGCCGGTTTTGTCTGAGGAAAAAACGTGGTATAAGGCGCGAGCCGCATGCGCCAGTCAACTACAACAATTATACACAAGCGCAGCCAGCGCTCACCGGCCCCCGCCCGCGGCTGCAAAGTTTTTCAGAGCGCTGGAACAACTGGAGGACAATGAAGTCCGGGTTTTACATCATCATGGCGGCGCAGTTTTTTTCGTCGCTCGCCGACAATGCGCTGCTCGTTGCAGCCATCCAGATGCTGCGCGATCTCGAATCGCCCGCATGGATGACCCCGGCGCTGAAGCAGTGCTTCGTGATCTCCTACGTTTTGCTCGCTCCCTTGGTGGGCGCCTTCGCCGATTCAATGCCCAAGGGGCGCGTCATGTTGATTACGAATGCGGTGAAGATCGTCGGTTGCTCGCTCATGTTGTTTACGCTTCACCCTCTCGGCGCGTACGCGCTCGTCGGTCTCGGCGCCGCGGCATACTCGCCGGCGAAATACGGAATTCTTACCGAGCTTTTGCCGCCTCGCCAACTGGTCGTCGCCAACGGATGGATCGAGGGAACGACGGTCGCCTCGATCATTCTCGGCGTGCTGCTCGGCGGCATGCTGATCAGCGGTCCGGTGTCGAGCGTGCTCCTTGCGATCGATGTGCCGCGCATCGATACCGGGATCGATACGCCTCCGCAAGCCGCGATAGCGGTCATCATGGGCACATACGGAATTGCGGCGCTGTTCAACTGGTACATTCCCGATACGGGCGTCGATCATCGCGCGCCCAGCAAGAATCCGATCTTCCTCATTCGCGAATTCGCCCATTGCAACGTACTT
>VBCZ01000343.1:5028-6313 GCA_005889025.1 Betaproteobacteria bacterium | reverse complement strand
CCGTCGTTGTCGGCGGCGACGGCACGATGCTGTCGATCGCGCGCCAATTCGCGCCATTCGACGTTCCGCTGATCGGCATCAATCAGGGGCGCCTCGGCTTTCTCACCGATATCGCGCTCTCCGACATGGAAAGCGTCCTCGACGCCATGCTCTCGGGCAATTATGTGGAAGAAACACGGACGATGCTCGATGCAAGCCTCGCGCGCAGTCTCGGGGGCGGCGAGCGAACCATGTCGCTCAACGACGTCGTGGTCAACCGTGGCGCCATGGGCGGGATGATCGATTGCGCAGTAACCATCGACGGCCGATTTGTTTACGCGCTTCGCGCCGACGGTCTGATCGTGGCGACGCCGACGGCGTCCACCGCATACGCGCTGTCGGAGCAAGGGCCGATCGTCGATCCGGCCGTGGCGGCGTTTCTGCTTGTCCCCGTGGCGCCGCACGCGCTGACCAACCGGCCGATAGCGATTCGCGATTCCGCCGTGGTCGAAATCACTTTGCTGCGGGGCAAGGACGCGACTTTGCATTGCGACGGGCAGTCGCATTTTTCCCTTGCCGAAGGTGACCGCGTGACGGTCAGGCGCGCGGCCTATTGCGCGAGACTATTGCATCCGCAGGATCACGATCATTTCGCCATGCTGCGGCAGAAGCTGCACTGGAGCGAGACCCCGGAGCGCCTGCGACCCGCGAGCTAGTTTCAACAGCCGAAGCTTTCGCACGCAAAAGCCGACGCCGCGCCGATCTGCCAGCCACGCCCATGCTCCGCCTGCTATCGATCCGCAACTTCGCCGTTATCGAAACACTCGAGGTCGAGTTCGACCAAGGCTTCACGGTCCTGACCGGCGAGACGGGCGCCGGCAAGTCGATCCTTCTCGACGCGCTGTCGCTGCTCCTGGGCGACCGCTTCGAGCCACGGCAACTACGGCCCGGGGCCGACCGCGCGGAAATCGCCGCAGAATTCGATATCGGAGATCTCGCACCGGTTCATGAATGGCTAGCGCAGAACGAACTCGGTAACGGCGGCGCGCTGCTCCTGCGCCGGGTTCTCGACGCTCAGGGAAAGAGCCGCGCCTACGTCAACGGAAGCCCGGCGACACTTGCGCAGCTCCAAACACTCGGCGAACGGCTGATCGACTTGCATGGTCAGCACGCGCATCAATCGCTCGGCCGAAGTGAAACCCAGCGCTTGCTGCTCGATGCCTATGGTGGATCCGCGATGCTTGCGCGGGAAATCGGCGCGGCATGGCGTGCCTGGCGCGACGCCAGCGCGCTGCGCGAGAACGCG
>VBCZ01000343.1:0-4997 GCA_005889025.1 Betaproteobacteria bacterium | reverse complement strand
AGCGCGGTCGAGTGGAAGGCGTTGTCGCTGGCGCAAACGCGCCTTGCAAACGCGTCCACGCTGCTCGAAGCGGCTGCCATGGGCGAGGCCGAGCTCGCCGACGGCGACGCTGCAATAGCATCCCGCCTTGCGGCGATGGCGGCTCGTCTCGCGGCGGCGTCGGCGCACGACAAGTCGCTCGAAAAGATCGCCGCACTGATCGACGAAGCGAGGATACGCGTCGACGAAGCTTCTCGATCGCTTCGCGGCTATCGCGAGCGCCTCGAGCTCGATCCGGCCGAGCTTGCCCGCGTCGAGGCGCGGCTCTCCGCGATCCACGACGTCGCGCGCAAGCATCGGGTACGGCCGGAGGAGCTTCCGCTGCTGCTCGAAGACGTGCAGGCGAAGCTCACCGCACTGTCCGAACAAGGCGACGTCGACGCGCTCATCCGCGCGGAATCGAATTTGCAGCGCGCATTTGGCGCTCTGGCCGACGAGCTTACGGCCAAGCGCAGAGTCGCTGCGGCGCAACTCGGAGGCCGCGTAAGCGCCATGATGAAAAAGCTCGCCATGTCGGGTGGGCGCGTCGAAATCGCGCTCAAAGCATTGGACGAGCCGGCAAGCTACGGGCGGGAAAATGTGGAGATCCTCGTCGCGACGCACCCCAAGCAGCCGTTGGCGCCCCTTGCGCGAGTCGCATCGGGTGGAGAGCTTTCTCGATTGGGCCTCGCGATCCAGGTGGCGCTCGCGGAGGTAGCCGACGTTCCCACGCTGGTATTCGACGAAGTTGACACCGGGATCGGCGGCGCCGTCGCGGCAACGGTCGGCCGCATGCTGCAACAGCTCGGATCGCGCCGTCAGGTCCTATGCGTGACACATTTGCCGCAGGTGGCGGCATGCGCTCACCATCACAACCTCGTAGCCAAGCATGGGAAGACGACTGGCGTCGCTACGAAGCTCGAGCGTCTCGATACCGCGGCACGCGTGGACGAACTGGCTCGCATGCTGGGCGGCCGCGAGATAACCGCGAAGACGCGCGCGCATGCCAAGGAATTGCTCGTTGTGAAGCGCCGATCGCTTGCGAGATCAGACGCGACGGACTTTGCCGCCGAGGCGCCCGGATACGGGGCCTGTCGCGTGCCGCCCTTTCGCACGCTTCGCAACGGCCTCGAGGGGCAGCGATTCGCCTGTCTCGAGCCAATGCTTGACGCGGTTGGCGTCGCCTACGCGCGTCAGCCTGCCGTAGGAATCCAGAAGAACGATGACGACCGGCTTGCTGGCGATGTTGGCGAGCATGACCAGGCACTTGCCGGCTTCGCGTATGAAGCCTGTCTTGCTCAATTGTATGTCCCACTGGCCGGCGCGCACCAGCGAGTTGGTGTTGTTGAACCCGAGCAGGCCGCCGCTGGGCTGCATCTCGACGTAGTGGCTGGACGTCGTGGTGAAATCCTTGATCAACTGATAGCCCGCCGCCGCCCCGACCATTTTCGCCACATCGTTGGCGGTCGACACGTTTTCGCTCGACAAGCCGGTCGGATCGCTGAAATGCGTGCTGAACATGCCGAGGCTTTGCGCCTTACGGTTCATTGCCTCGACGAACGCAGCAGTCCCGCCGGGATAGTTGCGCGCAAGGCTGGAAGCCGCGCGATTTTCCGATGACATCAGCGCGAGCCGCAGCATTTCGCGGCGCGACAGCTCGGTCCCAAGCCGCAGGCGGGAATGGCTGCCCTTGAGCATATCGATATCGCCGACATCCACGGCAAGCGTTTCGTCCATGGGCGACGACGCGTCCAGCACGACCATGGCGGTCATGAGCTTGGTGACCGATGCGATGGGTGTAACCGCGTCGGCGGCTTTGGAGTAGATCGCGTGTCCGGTGCCTGCGTCGAACACCAATGCGCTGGCCGATGCCAGTTTGAGCTTGCTGCCGTCGAGCAGCACGATTGAGCGTGCTGCGTCAGCCGGCGTCGCGGCGAAGGCCGGAAAGGCTGCCCCTGCTAAACCGATAAATCCAGCAAGAACAATGAGTAAGCTATCTTTCATGAAGCATGGTCTCAGGAAGGCAGCGGTGTTATAGCACGGATGCAAGCCCTATGCCAAGAGGCAACCAGGCAAATGCTTAACGTCCCAAGCCGTTAGGCGATGACGTGGCCGGGGGGCGAAGCGTAGAGCATTTCCTCGTCTTGCGGCTCGCGGCGCTCCTGCTGCTGCAAAGCCCACATGCGCGCATACGCGCCGTCCGCTGCCAGCAACTCTTCATGCGTGCCGCGCTCGACGACGCGGCCATGCTCGAGCACGAGGATCTGGTTCGCCGAAACGATCGTCGACAGCCGGTGGGCGATGGTGAGCGTAGTGTGGTTGGCGGAGATCTCTTCCAACTCGGCCTGAATCAGCTTTTCGCTTCTGGAATCGAGCGCGGATGTCGCCTCGTCGAAAATCAGTATGCGCGGGCGCTTCAGGATCGCGTGAGTCCCCTCTCGCCTACCGGCGTGGCGTACCCTTCAGGAAGTCGAATCACGAAGTCATGGATCTGCGCGAGCTTCGCGGCGGCCACCACCTCCTCGTGCGACGCCTCGGGATTGCCGTACGCGATGTTGTATTCGATTGAATCGTTGAACAGCACCGTGTCCTGCGGAACGATTCCGATCGCGGCGCGCACGCTCGCCTGCTGCACCGCGCGCAGGTCCTGCCCGTCGATGGTGATGCGCCCGCCGCTGACATCGTAGAAGCGATACAACAAGCGCGCGAGGGTCGATTTGCCCGAGCCGCTCGGACCCACCACCGCAACGGTGCGGCCGGCGGGTATCGCCAGTGACACGTCGAAAAGGATCTGCCGGTTCGGCTCGTAGTGAAAATCCACGTGCTCGAATCGAACTTCACCCGCGGGCAGCGCAATCGGCGGCGCTCCCGGCGCATCCTTGACTTCGGCATTCTGGTCGATCAACTGGAACATGCGCTCCATGTCGGCGAGCGCCTGCTTGATCTCGCGATAGATGACGCCGAGAAAGTTGAGCGGAATGTAGAGCTGGATCATGAACGCGTTGACCAGCACCAGGTCGCCGATGGTCATCGTCCCGTCGACGACGCCCAGCGTGGCGCGCCACATGATCAGCGTCACCGCGATAGCGATGATCGCGCTCTGCCCGATATTGAGCAGCGACAACGAAGTCTGGCTGCGCACCGCCGCGCTTTCCCAGCGCTGTAGGCTTTCGTCGTAGCGGCGAGCCTCGAATTCCTCGTTATTGAAGTACTTGACTGTCTCGTAGTTGAGCAGGCTGTCGATCGCGCGCGTGTTGGCCTTGGAGTCGAGCTCGTTCATCTGCCGGCGGAAGCCGGTGCGCCATTCGGTGATGGTGACGGTGTAGAAGATGTAGAGCACGAGCGCGCCGAGCGTGATCGCGATGAACCAGATGTCGTAGCGCGCGACAAGAATCGCCGACACCAGGGCGATCTCGATGAGCGTCGGAAGGATCGAAAAGAGCGTGAATCCGATCAGGGTCGAGATTCCACGCGTGCCGCGCTCGACGTCGCGGGTGAGGCCTCCGGTCTGCCGCGAAAGGTGAAAGCGCAGGCTCAACGCGTGAAGATGGCGGAAGGTCTTCAGCGCGATCGTTCGCACCGCGCGCTGCGTTACCTTGGCGAACAGGAACTCGCGCAGCTCGGTGAATGCCGTGGTCGACAAACGCAGCGCGCCGTACGCCACGAGCAGCGCGATCGGCAGGACGATGAGCTGGTGTTGCGGCGGCAGCGTCAGCGCGTCGACGATCTGCTTGAGGACCAGCGGCACGCCGACGTTGGCGACCTTGGCGGCGACGAGGCATAGAACGGCGAGCGCGACGCGGCCCTTGTACGCCAGCAGGTAAGGCAGCAGCGTGCGCACGGTTTCCCAGTCGCCGCGGGTCGCGGCGTCGGGTCCGCTGGTTGGAGGAAGCGGGGAAGATGCTGCTCGACGCATTGGCGCGAGTTTAACAGGTCAGCCAATCCGCTTTTGCGAGCGAAGCTAGACATCGCTTCGCTACGACGGACGCTTCATCCCCCGCGCGAACCATTCGTTTCCGCCATAGCCCAGATATCCCATGGCAAGCCTGACGACGCCGTAAGCGACCCAGATCGCCGCCTTGTGCCACCGCGGCCGCAGGCTCCAGTCACCCGGTACCACGCGACGCGACCCCTCTGCCATCATGTCGTCGAGCTGGCGCTTGAGCTCCGCATTGAAATCCCTGTCGCGCACGAACAAATTCGCCTCGCGCGCCATCAACAGGCTGTAGGGATCGATATTCGACGAACCCACCGTCGCCCAATGGTCGTCGACCACCGCGACCTTGGCGTGGAGCATGCTGAGATGATATTCCTGGATGATGACGCCGGCCTGCAAGAGCTGGCCGTACAGAGCGCGCGTCGCGAAGTGCAGCAAAACGTATTCGACGCGCGCCTGCAGGAGCAGTGTCACCCTGACACCCCGCTCGGCCGCCGCCATCAGCGCATGCCGGAAGCGAATCCCCGGAAAAAAATACGAATTGGCGATGATGATCTCATGTTTGGCGGTACGAATCGCCGCGAGATATGCACGCTCGATATCGCGGCGGTGGCGCAGGTTGTCGCGGGTGACGAATTTCGCGGTCTGCGTTCCGACCCGTTCACCGTGCGCCAGATCGGGAAAGAGCGGCACATCGCTGGTCCCGGACTGCACCAGTTGCACCAGCGCCCAAACCCGCTGCATCGTCTGCACGATCGCCGGCAGGACCGGACCCTCGACGCGCACCGCGAAGTCGGCCCGCGGCGGCACGTGCCCGGGAGTGTTGTGGTCGTCGATGACGTTGATACCGCCCACAAACGCCAGCCGGCCATCGACGTGGCAAAGCTTGCGGTGCAGCCGACGCAGGCGATGCGCGCGGAAATGCCAGGGAGCGACTTCCGGCCGATACTTGAGAAATTCGACGCCCGCGTCGCACATTTCCTTCTCCAACGCCGAGGTGAGGTAATACTTGGCGCCCCAGGCATCGACCAGCACGCGCACG
>VBCZ01000345.1 GCA_005889025.1 Betaproteobacteria bacterium | reverse complement strand
GCGGCGCTCCGGCGATGATCGATGCGGCGCGAAGCGAGTTTATCGACGCGCGAGCGCTCGCGCCCGAGGACTTCTTCGCGGACTCGTTCACCCCCGCGGTCCAGCCCGGAACGACCGGCTGATCGGGGCTGGGTCGTTGCGCATTGACGAGGATCATCTCTCTCCGGAATGTAGCTACCGACGCGAACCGGATGCAGTGCACGCGACAGGAACCGAATGACTTTCGATTCGCTGACCTTTGTCGTTTTCCTGGCCCTCGTGTACGCGGGCTATTGGATGCTCCGACCATGGAGGGCGCGCAAGGCCTTTCTGCTCGTCGCGAGCTATGTCTTCTACGCCGCGTGGAATCCGCTTTTCGTACTGCTTATCGTCGCGACCACCGGCTTCGACTGGCTCGCCGCGCATTGGATGGATCGATCTCGCGAGCAATCGCGCCGCAAGCTGATCCTTGCTGCATCGATCGCCATAAACCTGAGCGCGCTGGGGTTTTTCAAGTACGGACAGTTCTTCAGCAATACCGCGATCGATCTCCTGCGTGTTTTCAGCATCGATTTCAAGCCGTTGTCGCTGGGAATTCTCCTGCCGATCGGCATATCGTTCTATACGTTCGAAAGCCTCTCGTATGTCATCGACGTCTATCGCAGAAGGATCGCCGTGTCGAGGAGCCTTCTCGACTATAGCCTCTACGTGACATTCTTTCCCCATCTGGTGGCGGGGCCGATTCTGCGTTATGGCGACTTTTCGCCGCAGTGCCAGCTCGCCAAGTCGTGGCGCTCGACCCACGCCGGCAGGGGTCTCGCGTTGTTCGTGTACGGTGTCGCGCTCAAGGTCTGTCTTGCCGACCTGGTTTTCGCGCCCGTTGCGGACCAGGTGTTCGGCCACGCCTCGGAAGCGGGCTTCGCCGACAGCTGGCTGGGCGCATCGGCGTTTTCGCTGCAGGTGTTTTGCGATTTCGCGGGATATTCCCTGTGCGCGATCGGAGCGGCGCTGCTGTTCGGCTTCCGCTTCCCGATGAACTTCGAAAGTCCGTTCGGATCGCTTGGCATCGCCGACCTGTGGACGCGCTGGCACATGTCGCTCGCAAGCTGGATGCGCGACTACGTGTTCACGCCGCTCGGCGGCTACCGCAAAGGAGTCGCCCGAGGACACTTCAATCTTTTGCTGACCTTTCTCGCGGTCGGGTTATGGCACGGCGCGGCATGGACGTTCGTTGCGTGGGGCGGCCTGCACGGATTGTTCATGATCGGAGAGCGGCTTTTCCGCCGCCACGTCTGGGATTTCGGAAAGGCCGGGAGCGCCGCGGCGCAAGCGGCGATCGCCGTCGTCACGTTCGGCTTGTTCACCGTCGCGGTCGTTTTCTTCCGCGCGTCCTCGCTTGCCCAGGCGGCCTCGCTGATCGCGGCGATGCTCGCGCCCGGGAAGAGCTCGGCACTCGTCGCTGTCAACGCAAGCGCTGTCGCGGTTGCCGCGGGAGCCGTCATGATCGGGGCGCAGATCCGCTGCCGCCGCTTGCGCGGGTGGGACTGGCTCGACCG
>VBCZ01000342.1 GCA_005889025.1 Betaproteobacteria bacterium | reverse complement strand
CGCGGGAGTGGATAGATCTATACATGAAGCGATTCAAGGGCACGCCGGAACAGCGGGTTAGGGAACTTGGCCGCCTTTCCGGCCAGGGAAATTGTCTGGCAAGTCCGCGTACAAGTGACGGCGCAGTGCCATTTGTTAAGGCAATACTGAATGAGCAACGTACCCTGGGTGCGCGGGAAGAAGAGCTGAGGCAGACCGTAGGGGACCTGAAAACCGCAGAGATTTATGCCGCACGCAAAGGACTCGGAAATGGACCGTCACGTTAACAAGACCGCATGGTGTACCGCGACGCGAATTTTTATTCTTATAATGGCCAGCCTCGGCACTGTGATTTCGGAGGCTTATGAAGTTTCCACTCATGCTGCCCTGACACGAGAAGCTTACCTTCGATCCTGGCTCAATCCGGCGGTGTCCGATCTTTTCATGCGATTGGGCATTGATCTCTTGTCACCGGATCTGGGGGCACGGTACGTTGACCTCACACCTGGTGCAACTGTCTTTCGAGAGGCATCGCCGCAGTTTCCGCCTGGTTTTGTGGAAAGCAAGATTCGCGATGCCAATAGATTAGGCGAATCTAAACCCGAGCTCTCATCTTTGCCAGCATGGCTGATGCTCGGCGCAATCCGCGAAGACGATGTGCTCTACGATGCAGGCGCGATCGAGAATACGCCGCAGGACGAGCCCGCAGGCCCATTCTCGCGTGTATTGAATCATTTTTTCGACCCTTACCTCGATCGCCCGCTGGTGGTGTTCGGTATTCCATGGGGGGCGCGGGCTCCGGATTGGGCGCTGGTGACACCGTCCACTGGTACGTCGAATCATTTCACGGTGGCCGCCGCACGCGAGTCGATGTGGCGCGCATTGGAGCTGAGAAAGACTTACTGGGCGACGACATTCCGCGCGCTGGGCGACGTCGTTCACCTGTTGCAGGACATGGCGCAACCGCAACATACCCGAAACGATCCGCATTCCGGGCGATATTGCGAGTTTGTCATTTGTCCCGGCGGCCACGCAAGTTACTTCGAGCATTATGTCGATGCGAGGGCGACTGGCGTAGCCTCCTTCACGTTGAGAGAGCGGTTTTTCGAAAACGGGAATCCTACCGATATCTCCGAGCCCGTCGCTTCAAGGCCACTCAGCTATGACGGGTACCCGATCCCGCGTTTCAACAGCTATCGCGATTATTTTGTGACCGCGCTCGGCGCATCGAGCGTGCGCGGCCTGGGGCTTGCCAACTACAGCAACCAGGGTTTCTATTCTTCAGGGACGAATATCTATTCGGGCGCAGACGAGTATCCGTCGCCGCCATCAACCACCACTGGTCTACTGCAGATAGTGGATACGAACGTAAAGAACGCGAACAACGAATCCGCGCGCGGTGTTCTCACCTTGTACAAAGGCACGGTTACCGATAGCACGTATCCAGAGTACTCCGAGCAAAATGTCTTACTGTCTTCGCGAGGAGCGTTCGATCAGTTTCTTGCGCAGGGGCCGCGCCGCTTCTCTCTCAATCATTACAACTACGACGACCAGGCACGGCTTTTGATTCCTCGTGCCGTGGCATATTCAGCGGGGCTGCTCGATTATTTCTTCCGCGGGTCGATGGAGATAACGCTTCCAGACGAAGGCGTTTACAGCGTCGTCGATGACTCGCGGTTTGCACCACCGGCGCCGGAAAGTAGCGTTGGTTTCAAAGGTTTTGACACTCTACGACTCAAGTTGAGAAATACGACCAACCCGACGACACCGCCAAGCGCCGAAGTTTCCAATCAACCCATGTCAAACGGGATCCTCGTCGCAATCGTGAAGTTTCATCGCAATGCTTGCTACACGAATAACCTCGATGGCGAAATCACCGACGCCGAGCAAGTGGCGGGCTGTCGATCTAACTATGAAGAAATCGTCGTGTCAGATCCGCTACTTTCGGTGGCCGTTCCTTTCGGAGATGAAGGGCATCCTCACGGGATCGATTTTTCTTTCCATTTTGCAAAGGAAGTGCCTATCAACGCGTGGGATGTTGTCTTGCAAGTTGCCTACCGCGGGCAGCTCGGCGGCGAAGCCGACGCAGTCGTTGTGTCGACCAAGGACATCTCCGAACCGACGTTTATCACGACGTTCAACGACACGGATTACATCTTTCTCGATGGGAGTTGCTATTCGCCTTCAGTGGTTGCAGGAAGCGATGCGCTATGGAATCGATTGGGACCCGCTTGTCGCAACGGTAGCGGTTCGAAGCGAAGTGTCTCTCCGAGCTGCGTCAATGTTCCTCTGAATCTCCGGTTCAACGGTGGCTCGGGCGAACACGAATGGACATTCGCAACAGATATAGAGGCTTCCTCGGACAAGCGCCTCCCGGCACGTCATTTCAGCCGGTTTGCAGTACTGGCAGATCGTAGTCCCTCGTTATCGATGGGCCTTGCCTTCAACAATCCGCCGCTTTACTTGTCAAATGGAAACACGTCAATTGACTCGCTGGCGCCCTATGTTGTCCAGAACACGATTGCTTCTAGGTACAGTACTCATCGCGGGATAAAGGTGTGGGATGCGCTTATATTCATAGTTGACGGTTCCACCGGGGCCCGGACGAACAATTCGACGCTCTGGGAGACGCGAACCGTTTTCCGGTGCCTGCGTATCTAAGCGGTTGGAGCGAGACTCCCTAATTCCGAGGCAATATGCATGACGCCGCGGCGAGTAACACTCTTGGTTCCGCGAATGGCTTTTTGAGGCGCGTGATTTCCAGAGCAATATTGCTTAACCCACCCCCAGATTAAAAAACTCCCTCCGCCCTCTCATCTTCGCAAGATGCTCCAGCAGCAGGTCGACATGCCCAGGCTGGTCCACGAAGTTCAGCCGCTCGCTGTTGATGATCATCAGCGGCGCTTCCTGGTACTGATAGAAATAACGGCTGTA
>VBCZ01000046.1:2293-11173 GCA_005889025.1 Betaproteobacteria bacterium | reverse complement strand
CATTTCCGTCACGGCTTCCCTCGAGCCGATGGTTCGACGAAGCCGCACGAATCTCCCCTCTCCCTATGGGAGAGAGGCGGGGGTGAGGGTAACGACGGAGAGGGGCGGGGAGGGGGATGTGCGTAAGGGTCGAGCTTTGCTCATTGTCAGTCATTTCTGCAAAGCTCAGTAGAGTCTGCAAATGCAAGCTGGACAGGCCGCCGCTGGGGTTGCAACTTGCGAAGCGCGGATCCATCTAATATTTGTTTCCATCGACCAAGGCCGCCGCCGTGGATCAGCCCCTGCATGTCGTTTGTCCCGCCTGCAATACCGTCAACCGCGTGCCCGAGACGCGGCTTGCCAACAGCCCGGTTTGCGGGAATTGCAAGATACCGCTGTTCAGCGGCAAGCCCATCGAGCTTACGTCGCAGAATTTCGACAAGCAGATCCAGAAAAACGACATCCCCGTCGTCGTGGATTTCTGGGCGGGGTGGTGCGGACCGTGCCGGATGATGGCGCCGCAATTCGAGCGGGCCGCGACGGAGGTCGAGCCGCGGGTGCGGTTCGCCAAGCTCGATACGGAAGCCGCTTCGGAGATTGCCGCCCGTTATGGCATCCGAAGCATTCCCACGATCATCGTCTTCCGGCGCGGGCAGGAGATCGCGCGGCAGTCGGGCGCGATGGATTCGCGCTCGCTGGTGAGCTGGCTCGGGTCCGTTGCCAGCTCGGCAGGGGCGATGGCCTGACGCGTCCTAAAGCGAAAAAGCTCAGCCGATCCTGACTGATAGCATCGAGACCGATCCGCCGTCGAATCCCTCCACGGGAAAGCTCACCGGCTCATCTTTTCGGCGCTGCCCGAGCACATAGAGCAGCGGAAGATAATGCTCCGGCGTCGGCGCCGAAAGCAGTGCGTCACGTCCGAGTGTTTCGTAGGCGACGAGTGGCGCGAAGCTTCCCGCCGAGAGCAGCTCCTTCGCCCGGGTCTCGAAGCGCACCGCCCAGTCGTACGGCTCGACGGGGTGGCGTCCCCAGGCGTAGGTGTGGAGATTGTGTACCAGATTGCCACTGCCCATGATCAATATGCCTTCGTCGCGCAATGGCGAGAGCCGCTTCGATATTTCGTAGTGAAAAGACGCGGGTCGCGTCTCGTCGATGCGCAATTGCACGACGGGAACGTCGGCGCCGGGGTAGACGTGCACGAGCACCGACCAGGTCCCGTGATCGAGCCCCCAATGCTCATCCATCGCGACATCCTGCGGTGCAAGCAGCTCCCGCACGCGCGTCGCGAGCGGCCGCGAGCCCGGAGCAGGATACTGCACCTCGAATAACTCTCTCGGAAAGCCGCCGAAGTCGTGAATCGTGCGCGGACGTTCGTTCGCCGTCACCGCGACGCCGGGCAAGTACCAGTGCGCGGAAATACATAGAATTGCGGCCGGTCGCGGCACCGTTTTGCCCAAGGCGGCCCAGGCGTCAGTCCAGCCGTTGCGCTGGATGGCATTCATCGGATTACCGTGTCCTAAAAACACGGCGGGCATCGTTGCCATGCTGCTTATCTCCCACGCGACGGATGGCGACTTCGGTCTTTTTTTAAGACCGACCAGCGCAAGCTCTGCATTTGGGACCGACGCCAAAGCTTAACCTTGCGGGGTTCCTGCGTGGTCGGGATTCGCGCTAATGCGCCTCGCCCCTGCGCCGGCCGCAGGTCAGAAGGACCTTGATTCGGCGCATACCGCCGACCGCCGTAAATTCGCCTGGTTCGCATGATGCCAGTCCCCCTCTTTACCACGGCCTGTAGACCACTGAAACGTCGGCACTTCGGCACTGAAGGACGCTTTTGCGGCTCATCGAAGGGCTCGGAGGAAAAGGCGCGCAATTGCCTTCATATTGTGGTGTACACAGTGCTATGCGAACGAGTAACAACCTAGTACTCTACGGAATGACGCGCCTCCCGTCCGCAGCTAAAAAGATGGAACAATCTCTTCGCAAACTCGCGCCGGTCGCACAATCGTCGGTCGCACAATCAGAAGCGATCGCGCCTCGGACCGCGAATGCTCCGCGCGACGAAACCGCCTATCAGGCTGTCCCAGGCGGCGCTCAAGTGCTCGTCGAAGGTTACCGCCTGCATGGTTACTGCCAAGCATCGGTCAATCCTCTCGACCTTAGCCCCTTCGACTTGTCGCTCGTTGCCGAGCTCGATCCGAAAGCGTACGGGCTCGCATTCGACGAATCCGTCAGCTACTTGATTCATCTTGGCGACGCCACCCACACGCTGCCGCTGTCCAAGCTGCTGAGCCGCTTACAAACAATCTATTGCGGGTCGGTTTCGCTCGAGAGCGCGCATATCCGGTCGGCGGATCAAAGGCGGTGGCTTTACGCGCAGATGGAGGCAAAGAACGACTCGTCAAAATCGGGCGTCCGGGACTCGTTGCGGATCCTTGCCAGGCTCGCCGCGGCCGAGGCTTTCGAGCACTTTCAGCGGGCGAACTATCCGCGCCACAAGCAATTCAGCCTGGAAGGAAGCGAGAGCCTCGTGGCGTTGCTGGGCACCGTCGTCGAGAAGGCAGCGCAGCGCGGCGTCGAAGACGTGGTCCTCGGCATGCCCCACCGCGGTCGATTGAACATGATGCTCAATGCTCTCGACGTTCCCGCCATGCAGCTGATGTCGCTGTTTTCGGCCAATCCGGAGCGAAGTCTGGCTGCGTCGGATCTCAAGGACCACGCCGGCTTCTCAAGGCGGATGGAGACCGCTCATGGCGCCATCCGTATTCTGCTCGCGCACAACCCATCACATCTGGAGAGCGTGTCGCCTGTCGTCTGCGGCATGGCGCGTGCACTGCAGGATCGTAAAGTCGACGGTTCCAGCAAGAAGGTGATGCCTGTTCTCATCCATGGAGATGCCTCGTTCTCCGGACAAGGCATTGTGACCGAGACGCTCAACCTCTCGCAGACGCGTGGTTACGGCGTAGGCGGGACCTTGCATCTGATTCTGAACAATCAGATCGGCTCTACGGTATCCCACCCCAGGGATTCGCGATCGACATTGTACGGCGCCGACATCGCGCGGGCAGTCGACGCACCGATCGTACATGTCAACGCGGACGATCCTGATGCCGTCGTGTTTGCGGCCAAGCTCGCGACCGACTACCGAATGAAATTCGGCGCGGACATCGTTGTCGACCATATCGGCTATCGGCGTCATGGTCACTTCGGCGCCGACGACCCGACGATGACCCAGCCGGCGATGCAACGACAAATCCGGGGACATCGAAGCGTTGTCGATCTCTATGCCGAAAAACTGGTAAGTCGCGGAATTGCGCGCGATGGCGAGCGCGAGCGACTGAAAACGGCTTCGCTGACCGCGATGACTGAGGCTCGGTCCGGGGAAGCAACGACCGCGCCGATTCGCGCGCCTCCAGACAGCGATGCGCCGCCAACAGGGGAAAAGGCGGCTGTCAGCACGGAGGTTCCGATAAGCCAGTTACAAACCATCCTGCAGCGACTTGCAACCGTACCTCCGGACTTTGTGCTCCACGCCGACATCGAGAAAATGCTCGGAGACTGGCGGTCGATCGCCGATGGTCGCGATCGCCTGATCGATTGGCGTCTCGCCGAAAACCTGGCTTATGCATCGTTGCTGGTCAATGGATTCAATATCCGGCTGACCGGGCTTGACGTGGGACGCGGGAGTTTTTTCCATCGGCATCACGTGTTGCACAATCAAACGGCCGACGCCGACTGGCAAAGCCTTTACATTCCTCTCCGCAATATCGCGCCGGCGCAGGGGTACTTCTCGATTTTCGAATCGCCGCTGTCGGAAGAAGCCGTGGTCGGCTTCGAATACGGATATACGCTGCAATGCGGACGTGATCTCGTCGTCTGGGAGGCGCAGTTCGGCGACTTCGTGAACAATGCCCAGGTGATCATCGACCAGTACATCGCGACAGGCGAATCCAAATGGGGATACGAGAGCGGCCTGGTGGTGCTGCTGCCTCACGGGTATGAGGGCGGAGGGCCGGAGCACTCCTGCGCGTTCCTGGGGCGGTTTCTCCAGCTATGCGGCGATGGCAATATGCAAGTTGCCATGCCGTCCACGGCCGCGCAGCTCTATCACCTGTTGCGTCGCCAGGCGCTCATGGACAAACGCAAGCCGCTAATCGTGATGACTCCGAAAATGTGGCTGCATGGGCATCAGCCGTCGCATTCGCGACTATCCGATCTGGCGCGGGAGAAGTATCGCCCGATGCTTGGTGATCGCGACGAGATCGATGCCGCGGCGGTCGTCCGGGCGATTGTTACCAGCGGCAAGGTCTACTACGATCTTCTGAGCGCGCGAGCGCGCGCTCGATTGCCGAACACACCCATTCTGCGATTGGAGCAACTGTATCCTTTTCCGGCAGATGCGCTGGCCGAAGAGCTTTCGCGCTTTCCGCTCTTGCAAGAATTGGTCTGGGCACAGGAAGAAGCAAAGAACCATGGGGCATGGCACTTTCTTCGCGATCAACTCGAAGCCGCGTTGCCGTCAGGCGCAACGCTTATCTATGCCGGGCGTCCGCCGGCGGCGTCGAGCGCAGTGTGCGACGCGGGAGCGCATGCGGCCGAGCAGCGTGAGGCAGTTGCGAGTGCGCTGGGGATCGCTCCGGATTGAGGTTGTCGCTGTGACGAGTGCGTGCCCGAGCTCAGCACCCGATCGCTTTACCTGACTTTTTCGATTTCTTCGCGCGGTGATCTCGACAGCAAATACGTGTGGGAAGCGTTGGCAAACGACAGAAACGCTTCAGGCTCCATGGGCTGCGCGAACAGGAAGCCTTGAAGGACGTCACAGCCTTGATGCACCAGGAAGTTCGCCTGCGCCCTCGTTTCCACGCCTTCCGCGACCGTTTTCAAACGCAGCCCTTTGGCCAGCCCGATCGTCGCCCGAACGATCGATGCATTCGCTTCGCTGGTCATCAGCTCGGCGATAAAGGTTCGATCTATCTTCAGGGTGTCCAGCTGAAAGCCCTTCAGGTAGCTCAACGACGAGTAGCCCGTACCGAAGTCGTCGAGGGCGATCGTGACCCCCAGCGACTTGAGCTCCGCGAGAATGGATTTGCTGCGCGGGATGTCATCCATCAGGAACGACTCGGTGAGCTCCAGCTCGAGGTTTTGCGGGTCGAAATTCGTGTCCTTGAGCACTTTCTTGATCGTGGTCGCCAGGCATTCCTGCCGAAACTGTCTGCTGGAAAGATTTATCGAAACCGGTATCTTCGGCAGTCCGCGGCTGTACCAGTCGTTCATCTGCGTGCATGCCCTGCGCAGCACCCATTCGCCGATGGCGTCGATGAGGCCGGTCTCTTCCGCGATCGGGATGAATTGTCCCGGCGATACCAGGCCATATTCGGGATGTTGCCAGCGCAGCAACGCCTCGACTCCCGCCAATCGGCCTGTCTTCGCCGAGATCAGCGGCTGATAATGCAGCAGCAGCTCTGCTCTTTCGATAGCGTGAAACAGCGCATTTTCCATCGACAGTCGGCCGCGCGCACCTTCGCTCATGTCCGGGCTGTACAAGACCAGGCAATCGCCGCCGCGCGCCTTGGCCTTGTACATGGCGGTATCCGCATTCTGCAGCAGCATCTCCGCTCCGGCGCTCGAATCCGGCGACAGGCTTAATCCTATGGAAGCGGTGATGTGCAATCCTTGACCGTTGACGACAAACGTTTTCTTGAGCGTCGCCAGACACCGCTGCGCAACCGCAAGCGCGACCCTGGAATCCTGCAGTCCCGGCAGGAGCAGCACGAATTCGTCGCCACCCCATCGCGCGAGCGTGTCGCACTCGCGGATACACGACTTGAGCGCGGACCCGACCAGTTTGAGCAATGCGTCGCCCATCCCGTGGCCTAGCGTGTCATTGATGTTCTTGAAGCGGTCGATGTCGATCATCAGCATGGCGAGCAGCGAGCCCTCCCGCTGGGCCTGCGCAAGGCCGTTTGCAAAGCGTTCGTCGAGCAGGACCCGATTGGGCAGCGCCGTCAAATGGTCCGTCCGTACCATATCGTGAAGCCGCTCTTCCATTCGTTTTCGGTCGCTTATGTCGCGCGAGATGCAAAGGATTCTCTGCGTCTGTTCGCCGGTGGCGCCGGTCATCAGCCGCAGCGTCGTCTCGAACCAAACGTAATGCTGGTCCGCGTGGCGCGCACGATAGATGATCGTGGGCAGCGCGTTGGCCTGTATGGCTTCCTTGACGGCAGTGCGAACGATGTCGAAGTCTTCCGGGTGAACGAATTCGCACAGAGAATGACCGATCAATTCGCCGGGTTCCACGCCGAGAATGCCGGCCGACACAGGGGAAGCATACGTAATCGTTCCGTCGGGGGAGTGCTTGGAGATGAGGTCGGTGGAGTTGTCGGTGATCAGCTGGTACTTCTGCATCGTTTCGACCAGCGTATCCTCCCGCGCGTGCAAGCGGGCGGTGAGGCGATTGAACGCGCTTCTCAACGCATGAACTTCGCCGCTGCCGCTGTCGCCGGACAGTGCGGCGATCCTCTCCTCGGTAGCCGTGTAACTCGTCAAGTGCTGCGTAAGCTGCACAAGAGGTCGCATCGTGTACCGCGTCAGAACCCAAATAGCCGCAACGACAATCACGCAGGCGACCAGTAGAAACTCGACGAAGCGCCAAATGAGCTCGCGAACCGGCAGCAACCCTTCGTCTTTGGGGTATACGGAACCGACGATCCAATTCGACGACGGCACGCGCTTGTAGGAGACGAACTGAGCGCGCGGTCGAAGAGTGGATTGACCTGTGGCGCAAAGGCTAACTGGGAGAGACGCTGCCGGTCCGGGTGCATGATGAGCTTGCCATCCGCGGCGACCATGTACAGATAGCCGGTCTGGCCAATCACGGTCTTGGACAGGTTGCCCAGCATTCTGGGATTCGTCAGGCCGATGCTGCCTGAGATGATGGCGATCATCCGTCCGTCCTTGGCGAAGATCGGCATGGTCAGCACCAGGACCATGTTCCCGTCGCCGACGTTGGTCAGAAACGGTTCCGAGATGACAGGCTGCCGCGTCCGGATCGTATCCCTGATGTAAGACCGCCAAGAAGCATCGTCGCCGCGTCGATTCGGCTTGAACGGTCGCTCGGCAAGCAGAATGCCTTCGGCAGAGAACAAGAACGTCGAGCGGTCCATCGTCGCGAAGAGGCCGGTATTGGTGTCCAGATAATGTTGAGCGGCATCCGACGTTGCGATGTCGCTCTCGGTGATCTCTTTGGCGCTAAGCTGCAGGGCTCTTTGCCGTCCCCGCAGTCTTTGGTCCACGCTATCGGCGACGATATCGACGAAGGTATTCTGTTCCGCGATGATCACGTTCATCAGCTCAGTGCGGAACGAATACAGCGACGCCATCCCGATCGCCAGGATGGTGGTCAGGAACAATATCGAGGTCACGGTCGACGTCTTGGTGGCAAGCGTCGGCGTTTGCAACCACGAAATGACTCGATGTGTCGGATACAATTTGTCTCGCCCCAGAAAGCCCCGTCATCAACAACGGCACTTGAGCAAGAGTTGTGCCGCGACTTGACATGGGACCCGCGGTAGCGCGCCCGCGGTGCCATCTGTCCCCTTCGATGGATGGCGCATTCGCTCCCAATCATCACAATCTGAACCTCGGGCGACGGTACGCCGCGGTTTATGCCTGATGGGCGGTCGACGTCAGGCCAGCGCGAGCGTCGATCGGCGCCGGCAGCCATCGTCGGGCCTTCCCGGACTGCCGCAACCCGACACATCGCCGCATGTTTGCGCCGTTCGGGCATTCGAAGGCCATGACCTTCATCGGTGGGCCGGGCCGCATGTCCGACACGGGCCATGTTTTCGATCCTGGAATCGAGATCAGCCGCATCTGAGTTTGTGGGTAGAATTGCAGCGTGAACGATTTATCGTAACGCGTGTGCGCTGCCGTTCACGCCGGGCCGGTGCGAGTTATGCGCTACCGATCAATTGCAATGCGGCGCATGCAGATGGTGTGTGTACGCGTCTGCCTGGCTGTACTAGCCCGGAAGCACTCTGGAATGCGGTGTTGCGATGACAACGTACGATATTCGCCGGTACGCAAATGCGGGACATGCATGAAGCCCGTCGGCGATGTCGGATGGAAATTCTCGTTTTGCGCAGCATGATGATGCGGTGGGCTCCTTACTCGTTGCGACGTGCAGGCGGGGCTTGGGCGCGGGGCGTGCTCGTGGCCGTGGCGCTCAGCGCGCCCGGCGCATCGGCCCTTGCCCAGGACAACTACGGCGGCGGGGTGGACCTCGTGGCGCGCACGATCGCCGACAGGCTGAGCATCGCGATGGGCCAGCCCTTCGTAATCGACAACCAGGCGGGCGCCGGCGGCGCGATCGCCACGCAGATGACGGCCCGCGCTAAGCCGGATGGCTACACGCTGATGGTCGGCTATGTCGCCACGCACGCCACCAACCCGGCCGTGAAAAAGAATCTCGGCTACGACGCCGTCAAGGACTTCACCCCGATCGCCATGATCGGCGGTACGCCCAACCTTTTAGTGGTAACACGCGCAGTGCCGGTCAACACGCTGCAGGAATTCGTCGTCTACGCCAAGGCGAACCCCGGCAAGGTCGATTACGGCACGTCGGGCGTGGGCACGCTGAACCACCTGGTGATGGAGCAGTTCAAGCGCGCCTCCGGCGTCCCCAGCATGGCGGTGCCGTATCGCAGCATCGGCCAGGCGTTCACCGATGCAATGGGCGGGCAGATCCAGGTGATTTTCCCGGGGCTCGCCGCCGCCCTGCCGCACGTGCGCTCGGGCGCGTTCAAGCCGCTCGCCGTGACGGGGGACAAGCGCCACCCGTTGCTGCCCAATGTGCCGACGTTCAAGGAGTCCGGCTACGAAGGCTTCGACGGCCTCACCTGG